>JANLSL010000450.1:0-5322 GCA_031362385.1 Alphaproteobacteria bacterium
GCTTGAATGTGCGCCCGACGCCGACGATCAACCGCCGCCCCAGGCGCCGCGCGGGTGGAAAATCGATTGCCAAGACCGCCAACCCTAATGGGATCATCCAAAATCCCAAAATGGGAAGGAACCCAAGTATTCCTCCGATCACCAAAAGCACACCGATGGGTGCGCGCAGCCCTGGTGAAGTGGGGAGGTGGGCGCGCAGCCAATGACGAAAGCGCTGTGGCATGTTCATCGATTGCGATCAATCACTACAGTCTGAAGTATTTGCGCTTTGAACCCTCTCCCCGCAAGCGGGAGAGGGAGAAGATTTAGCCATGCGCAGTGCCAATTTGATTCTTGCGCATCTGAATCACTTTATCTGCCTCGCGCCCGGTGAGTTCTTGATAGTGGCTGAATTTTGACTCATACGTGCCGATACCTTGCGAGAGTGAGCGGATTTCAGTAATCAAATCAGGCATTTCAGATTCAGGCATATTGACCTTAATCAAATCCCACCCACTCCAGCCTTCGCGGGTATCAAAACCAATGATCTGCGCGCGGTGTTGCGTGAGGGCACGTTGAACTTTTGACGTAAACTCAGTGGGCACGCTGACGGCAACTTCGTGGATCGGTTCCAGCAGAACCGGCTCGCACTCCGGTAATCCTTCGGTCATGGTCAAGCGCCCCGCCGTGCGGAAGGCTTGGTCTGAGCTGTCGACGCTGTGGTACTGGCCTTCGAATAAATTCACCAAGATATCAACGACATTAAAACCCAAGGGCCCGCGCACGGTGTTATCGCGCACGCCAGCTTCAACTGCGGGGATAAAGTTTTTTGGAACCACGCCGCCCACAACGCTGTCGGTGAATTTGACGCCCGATCCACGCGGTAGGGGTTTGATTTCAACTTTGATGTCGGCAAATTGCCCATGCCCGCCTGACTGGCGCTTGAAACGCGCATGTTGGGTGGTGCTTTTCTTGATGGTTTCGCGGTAGGGCACTTGCGGCGGTTTGGCATCTACCACCAAGTCGAATTTACGTTTCAAGCGATCAATGGCAATCTGGAGATGAATGTTGCCTTGGCCCCGCAACAACATATCCCCGGTTTCGGCGACATGGTGGATGGATAACGATGGGTCTTCTTCGCATAACTTGCGCAAGCCATCGCCCAGCTTCACATCGTCTTTGCGGTCTTTGGTGAATAACGCGGTGGCATACAAAGGCGTTGGCGGCACCGCCCATATTTTTGGGCTCACATGACCATCGGTCGCCAAAATTTCGCCGGTGAACACACCATCAAGTTTGGTCAGTGCCACAACTTGGCCCACTCCGACGGCGGTTACTTTTGCTTTGCCCAATTTGGGCTCGGCGCCATCTTGCATGTTAGTGATACGGTGGCTGGCTAATGTATCTCCATCTTTCAAAGTACCGCGCCATACGCGCAACAGCGAATACTTGCCAATATGGGCGGCGTAGATCGTTTTATAAATTTGCGCGACACAAGTGCCATGCGGAATGGCGCGTCGATCAGCGGTCTCGGTTACAGTCGGTACTTCATGCCTCAGCGCTTTGAGCAAACGCGTGACACCGTGTTGGTGTTCGGCTGCCCCAATCAACACTGGCACGATTAAATCTTCAGCCAAGTCCTTTGAGAGTTGCCGGTAGACTTCGGCTTTATCGGGTACAATGTCTTCCAACAATTTTTCCATCAACGCATCATCAAAGTCTGACAATTTTTCAAGTAATGCGCGGCGCGCATCTTCTGTATCGGTGTGGCCCGCTTTGGCCAGATCAATACGTTCGGAGGGTTGGTCAAGTTTGTAGTGATAGGCGCGTTCAGCCACCAAATCCACATAACCCATAATCGTATTATCCTTGTCCGTGATCGGGATGTGGCGCAACACCAATGGCCGGGCTGATTGTGTTTGTGCAGCGCCGAGAATATCGCGCACTGAGCCCTGGGCCGCATCCATTTTATTGATGAACAATAAATGCGGAATTTTATGATCGTCCAAATATCGCAGTATACTTCCCAGGGCCAACATCTTGGTCGGGTCGGCCTCGACCACCACGATTACCGCATCAGCCATCAACAGGCCTTGATGTGCCTCTTGCACGAGGTCCACAGCGCCGGGGCAGTCGATCAGGACCCAATCGTCGCCCAGATATGAAAAATGCACAGGAGTGAGTTCGGTCGACATCTGCCTGACGCGTGCCTCAGGCGACGTGTCGCTGACTGTTGTGCCGTCATTGACGCGTCCGCGTTTTGGGATAACCCCAGCGGCCAGCAACATGCTTTCAATCAGCGTTGTCTTGCCGCTTGATTGTGGACCCACCAGGGCCACGCACCTGGCGCCCTTGGCGATGCCTTTACTGGCAGTGTCTGACATGGTGTTACCCTTTCCAGTCTAAACGTCTGCGAACCATGGCTTATATTTTGGTCGCATTTTTCCACGCCAAGTGGAAGGCCACTTCTCGGGAAAATGCTCCTTATGCCGCCTGTTCGTACTTGCGGTATCTGATCATGTGGAATTCAAACGTACTGACAGTTTTTTTATGACTTTCCCGGCCCTGCATGGTCGTGATCCATGCTTTCAGCCTTGTGCATTCGTCGGGGATGGCAGCACCCCATAATGTTTCGTAACAGGGGAAGCGCTCAATGAACGGCATGAACTGCAAATCAACCAGCGACACGTCTGAGCCCAGCCAATAGGGCCCAGGGCCAAGTTTGCGCAGGCCTTCAGTCTCCATGAACCGAAATTTTTCTGCGACGATCTTGCGATTCTCAACTTGCTGAGCCGGGTTCGCGCGATCAGCAATCATTTTATGCAACGACGGCATCAAATAGCTGTCGCAATAATCAATCCAAATTCTGGCTTTGGCTTTGGCCGGCGCATCGCGCGGCAAAAGGGGGTGCAGTGGGAAAGCATCTTCAAGGTATTCATTGATGATACGAGATTCATAAACAATCTGGCCGTTGTGACGTAGCAACGGAACTTTGCCGTAGGGCGAGAGTTGCTTGAACCACTCAGGTTTGTTGTAAAGATCAACTTCCGTTAATTTGAAGTCGATGCCCTTTTCAATCAGCGCCATGCGTGTGCGTTGGGCGTAAGGGCACGCCTCGTAACTCAGCAGCTCAATCTCTGACATCTCGCACTTCCTTTAAGAGCGTTATTATGTGGCTACTGTAGCAAATACCAAGGTCTGGTCCACGCGCCGCAATCTATTGAAAACCCAGCATTTACCTCAGGTTTGAGGCGGGCCTTTCAGCTCAACTGTATTGCCGTCAGGATCATCCACATAAATGGATGGCCCCACACCCTCCGCGCCATTGCGCGGCGCTGGCGCACCCGGCTTTAGTCCGTGAGCGGTGAGGTGGCTGAGAATAGCCGCAGCATCGAACGGTTCAACCCGAACGCAAAAGTGGTCCATGTTGCGGCCCTCGCGTTTGGGGCCTGTCCCTAATTTTCGCCCCAATTCTGAATCAACCACGACCAGATCAATCAATGAGCGCCCGGCGCGAAGTTGAATGAGCCCGCGCTCTTTCAGGTCGCGCTCAATCGTGCAGCCCAGAATATCGCAATAAAACGCCAGTGCCTGATCCCGTTGGGCAACACGCAACACAACATGATCGATTTCGCGGATGGTGATGGCCATTTATCTTTTTCGCTGGTTACGGAAAGGTGACGCAAAATATGCTATGATCTGATACAGTATTGATACCCACACGATCAGTGCAACCCAAAATCAGGTCGCTGCGATATGGACCGCCTCAAAATCTGCTCTGCATTCTTTGTGTTTGCAACTTTTGCGCTGCTGGCGACTCCCGTTCAAGCCCAAGATATGGGTGATAACGGGTTTACGTTGCCATCTTTTCTGTTCTCACGTGGTACGCAAATGGCGCGGGAAAATTGTATTAATAATTTGCCAAATTGCCGTCCTGATATTCGCCAGCAACTCGATCTTGAGCGCGGCGTTACCTTGATCGTACCGTGGTTTTTGCTGGCCGGGGTTCTTGTTGCTGCTTTGGTGTATATGCAACGCCGCGAAAAAGAAAAGCAAAAGCAGCGTAAGCTCGCACAACAAAAGCACGTTTCAAGCGCGGCACGGCGCAAGGAAGAAGATGCCGACACAGCGGCTGACCGTGACCGCGATAGAAACCGTGATCGCGGTCGAAACTAGACCCAGCGTTGCCGCTTAGTTCGGCGTTTCGATCAATTCGTGCAGTTCACCTGAGGGTCCTTTGATCACCCCAACGCGTCGCCCGTTATAAGGCAGCCCTTGTGCCATGATCGGCGGTTTGACAAAGGGCACACTGATCTTGTCCAAATTCTGCACCTCGAAAGTAACGATGGCGGTGCTGGGCGGTAAATCACCCGGGCGGGTGTGCCGCGTTGTGGTGCCGGGTGGGTATTGATCAATTTCCACCATGAACGGTCCACCGACTTTGACGGTGGAGAGCTGGTGTTTCATTTCTGAATCGAAGCCACGAACTTTGTTAAGTGCCGACATCCGCACTGGAATGGGATCAGATACTTTATTGTTTAAGGCATCGCGGTAGAAGGTGATTAGTTTGCTGATGTCTTGGCCGCCGTTAATGACGATAAAGGGCCGATCAACGAATGATTTGGCTGTGCCAAGCCCAAAGCTTTCGTCCATCACGGTGGTTAAATACAGCAATTCTTTTGCCGGCCCGATGACTTGCATGGCCTTGATCCGGTCAGTGGTCGACAAGTTGCGCGGCGTACCGACAACTTCAAACGGCGATGACTTCAATTTTTCATGAACTGCATCGACGTCTTGGACTAAAATCTCGGTCGAGTTCCACCCAAATGTCGTCAGTGGTTTATAATCTGGGTATGCATCAATCGCGATAAACCGCAGAAAGCAATTCGCACCACTGGCGGGTTGCATCACAATGTAAGACTTACCAGCCACCAACGGCGCACCCCACACTTCAGCAAGCCCAGATGGCACCTGTCCGCGCTCGACAACCTTGTAGCCCAAATAGCTACCATAGGCCGCCTCAACCGGAGCGAGGTCGGCGACCGTCATGGTGACAGCAAGAATGGGTCCGAGCATGGCGTTGGCTCCTTAAAAAATACCGCAGTTATTTTCCGTACAAATGTTTGAGCAGGAACTCAGCCGCACGGGCTGCGCCGAATTGATCAATGCCGTGTTGAAGGCCGGGAATGATATGAGCCTGGTGAGTAATAGTGTTGGCACTTAGTACAGCCTTGATTTCGCTTAACGCTTCAATTGGCACGACGGGGTCGTCACTGCCGTGAAGCAGCAAAACCGCAGGGCGCGATTTAATCTCACCCTTTAATTTTGAGCCACCGATCATGG
>JANLSL010000466.1:0-3831 GCA_031362385.1 Alphaproteobacteria bacterium
CGGATGCTGTGCTGACCCTGCCGATCACGTTTCAGCGTTTCAAGCCGATTGCCCGGCGGTACTGCGAGGTCTGAAAGGGCTTTAGCTTGGTTCAGTATACGAAGCTTGCGCAATGCGACCGCCTGGATGTCTGTCGGCAAACGACGACTGCGCACACCACTCCAAATTGCAGCTGTTTCTTTATCAGCAAACCCAGTAATCATTCACCCCATAACGTATAACGTTATGGGGTGTTTTGCAATGGAAATGGTGGCCGGTCTAGCTCATCTGTTTGGCGCACCGGGCGCGGAAGTCGTAGTGGGCGATGAGTTCGCTAGGTGTGCCCGACGCAGGTGCGGCTTCATCTTTGTCACGGGCCACCTTTGCCGCCTGAGCCGCATCGTCTTGCCGGTCCTGATCCGAGCCCGAAGCAAGTGCGCCGTACAGCAGTTTTTGCATTTCAGCTTGGGACATGGTGCGCTCCATCGGTGTTGATGGAACACTCTAGCCCCGCTGGCGGGTCGGGATTGTCGCGGTTTGTAGCAAATTGTCGTATTTGGTCCTGGCAGTCATTGCCGCCGGTGGTCAAATCGCGTAACCCCTTGGCCATGACCACACCATCTGAAAAACCAGCCCAATCTGAAAAGCCAGCCCAATCTGAAAAGCCAGCCCTGTGTCCCACCTGCCAAAAGCCACTGGCACTATGTATTTGCGAGGGCCTGGTGCCGATCGCCAACAAAGTCGCAGTGTTGATTTTGCAGCACCCCCAAGAGCAAGACATTGACTTAGGCACCGCGCGGTTGATAGCGTTGCACCTTAAAACCGCCGTCCTGAAAGTGGGCCTGTCGTGGCCCAACCTTTCCAAAGCGCTGGGCCGTGATGCCGACCCCAAAAAATGGGCGGTCTTGTATTTGGGCTCGGCCAGCGCTGCGGTTGAAGCGCCTGGCCAAGATGTGGTGATGGTGGACAAAAAGGGCAAGGCGTTGCCCAACCAAGTTGCACAGTTTTCAGGCGTTGAAGGCATCATTGTACTCGATGGCACCTGGAGCCAGGCCAAGGCGATTTGGTGGCGTAATGCATGGTTGTTAAAATGCCGCCGCGTTATTTTGGGTCCTGCGCGCGCATCTCGGTATGGCAAGCTGCGCAAAGAGCCGCGCAAAGATGGGCTATCGACCATCGAAGCCGTGGGGCTGCTTTTGAAGCGGTTGGAAAACAAGCCCGCGATTGAAGAGGCACTTGGCGCAGGTTTTGAGCGGCTCTTGGCCAAATATCGCGACACACGCAAAGCCTCAAGCCCTTAACGCTGCCGTTCAACAGGCGCTGTACACATAAAAACCTCTGGATTCCTGGCGCTGCGGGAATGACAATCAGGCCTAGTCTTTTTTTGGGGGGCTGTTCCAATGGATCGCCGTTCGTTCTTGCACACGTCCGCTGCGGTTGCTGCAGCTTCATCTCTGGCCGCCAAATCCTCACGTGCGGCTAACTCTGCTGATGTCATTGTCATTGGCGCGGGCTTGTCGGGTTTGAAGGCAGCACTAGATTTGCAGGACTCAGGTGTCTCGGTACAGGTGATCGAAGGCCGTGACCGCGTGGGTGGACGCGTCTACACACTCAAGAACTTGCCCGGTAAACCCGAAGCCGGGGGCAATACGTTCGGCGGTGGGTATGGGCGCATTTTCGACATGTGCGACCGTATGAAATTGACAACGCGTGATTACATTCCGCGTTCGAAACTGAATGTGACGGGGCTTTATCTTCAGGGCAAGCACATTGCAGTGAAAGATTGGGCGGCCTCGCCCCTCAACATCATGCCCGATAAGTATAAGAAAGCTCCGCCTTTCGCGCTGGCCGATATTTTGTATAGCGAGCACCAAGTGCTCAAAAACCCAGACGATTGGTACGACCCAGCGTTTTTTAAGTACGACGTGCCAGTGCATGACTTTTTCAAAGAGCATGGCTTTACCGACGCGCAGATTGAGCTGTTTTTTAACACCAACATTAACTACGGCACTTCGTCGCACGATGTGTCGCTGCTGATGATGTATTTCCAAAAGAAGTGGTTTGATGTGATGGGCGAAGTGGCCCCGGTATTGAAGGCTGTGGTTGGCGGCAACTATCTCTTGACCGATGCGATGGCCAAGGCACTTAAGAACGAAGTGCATTTCAACCGGCAAGTTGTCGGCGTGCGTAGCGACAAGTCAGGCGCTGAAGTGGTTTGCGCCGATGGCACTGTTTACAAGGGCAAGCACGTGATCTGCACGTTGCCCATGCCCGTGATGCGCTATATCCGCTTTGATCCGGTTTTGCCTGAAGTCCAAACCGCAGCCATCAAAACGGTTCCCTATTTTCCGATGACTCAAGTTCACATTATCGCGAAGAAAAAATTCTGGGATGATGACGGCCAAGGGCCAGGCATGTGGACTGACACTGCGGCCGGGTGGGTGATGGTCAATCGCTTCGATGATGACCCCAACGTCATCACCTCGCTCACGGCCTGGTGCCGTGGGTACAATTCCACCCGCATTGATCAGCTTTCGCCAGAAGATGGTAAAAAACTGGTGATCTCAGAAATTGAAAAACTCCGCCCCGCTGCCAAAGGCAAACTTGAAGCTGCTTACATCAAGTCGTGGGTACGCGATCCATTCTCGGGGGGCGATTACGCCATTTGGGGCCCAGGTCAGGTGAAGAACTTTGTGCTGGAAGTGGGCAAAGCGCATGGCCGCATTCACTTTGCGGGCGAGCACACGGGCCTGTCCAATCGTGGCATGGAAGGGGCGATGGAATCAGCCGAGCGCGTCACCCAAGAGGTGCTGCAAGAAATTTAAGCGCCCAAAATGTTTACCCCTCACAAAACGTCTTTATTCTGGCGTTATATAGTCGCGTTGAGTGCGGTTTGCGTTTTGTGGGCAATGCCCACATTAGCAGAGCAAAACGCGCAACGTAGCTTTTGGCGCGATGTGCCTGCTTCAGGAAAAACAATCGTTTTGGTAGGCGCCACATCACGCACCGCGCAACATTTTATCCCACAAGCGTTGGCAGCAGGCCATTCGGTCATCGCACTCACACGCAAGCCCGAGACTTTTAAGTTTCAAAATGCACGCGTCAAAACTGAGCCTGCCGACATTTATGATGTTGCTTCACTCAAACGTGTTCTGACCGGCAAAGAGGTTGTGGTTTCTTTTTTGGGTATCGCTGACCCTGACCTGAGCAAAGGCGAGGTGCCTGAAATAGATCTTTATTCTAAAGGTGCGGCCAATATTGTTGCGGCAATGCAGGCAAAAGGAAATCGCAAGCTCGTCTTTACCACGTCGATGGGCCTCACGATTCCTGCGCCTACAACTAAACCCGACGGAAGTGATTTCCGAATTATGTATTTCTGGAATGTCCGGCGCATATACGAGGACGAGCGCCGTGCCGAGGTGGTGTTGCGCAAGAGCGGGCTGGATTACGTTATTATGAGGCCAGCATTCATTGTTCAAAAACCATCGCGCGGGTATTATATCCCGCGCCTGGAAGAACCTTATCCCATCAATCCACTCATCACGTACCCAGACTTTGCGGCTTTTGCTGTGGAACAAGTAACTGCAAAAGAGTTCATCGGTAAAGCTGTGGGCATTGATGATGGCCGCACCTTCGAGATTACCCCAAAGGGCTTGGTCTACGAGTGACCCCATCTCGTCTGTCACGAATGGTTTGTATCTGTGCCATTATGCTCACGCTTGCGATCATGCTGGCAACGCTCAGCCCGTTAGGCCCGCCGCGTGAGGGCGGGGATATGCTGTTCTCGTTGCTGATCGCACCGCTGCTGGCGATATGGGCGGTGGGACCTTACGCGGTTGCAAACCGTTTTGC
>JANLSL010000510.1:0-4399 GCA_031362385.1 Alphaproteobacteria bacterium
GCCCATGAAATGTATTGTCCACTGTTGGTTGTCTTCACCATCAAATATCCATCAAATATCCATCAGATGATGGTGGAGATGGCAGATCAAGCCAACCTCCACACAACCAAACGGCGATGATCTGACTTGAGCAAGCCGCGCCCTGTTGGAATCGGGCTGCTTGCTCTCACTATTTATTAGAGCATCGCTTTTGCCGAAAACCGGAAGGCCACTTTCCGGCGCGATGCTAGTATTTTCTGATCAACACTACGCCGACCACCAACAGCAGTGCTCCGATGATGCGACCGGCGGTCAGCTCTTGCTGGGGGTAGTTAAGCCAGCCCAACGTGTCGCACAGCAATGAGATGCCAACCTGGCCCGCAATGATCGCGGCAAAGGTAAAAGACGCACCCAGTTTGGGGGCGGCTTGCAAGGTTGTGGTCACCAGTGCGATGCCGCACATGCCACTGAACCATGCCCACCACGGCACCGCTGCGAATTGTGTCGCTGTGGGCCACGGTGTGCGCAGGGCGGTCAGAACCACGGTCAGAATAACCGTTCCCGTAAAAAAATTAACCGCAGTGGCAAACAGGGGCCCAGAGGTCTGCATTCCGATGGCCGCGTTCATGGCGGCTTGTAATGGCAGCAGGCCGCCGGCCAACACACACGCAATAATAAGGACTGATGGCACGAAACCCTCCACACTGATGAGCGATCAAACCCATCCTGCATCGCGGAATTTGTTTTGCATATGGAGTGTCGCGCGCTCTAACGACTTTGGTCTAAGTTTCTGGTAGAATGTCTGTTGGTCGATATCTTTGTTTTTCGTAAGGGGGGGCCATGACCGGACAGGCTTCGAACATCATGCGCTTGGCATCAGTTTTCTGTGCCACCGTTTTTTGCGTTGGGATGTTGGCAAGCTGCGATAATCCTAAGAACGACATTAAGGATATCAAAAGCAAGGTACAGCTTGAATACGGCCAGAAGAAATTCAAAGACTCGGCTAAGCACGCTGCTGACGGGTTAAAATTAGCGCTTGAGACTTTCGGCCCCAAAAACCCCGACACACTTTATTTTGCGCAAGCGATCGCTGAGGGGTATTTGCAACTGAATGATAAAAAAAACGCTCTGCCCGCACTGGTCAATGAAATTGATTTGCGCATCGGCGCTGGCCAGACCGAGCAAAAGCTCCAAGCGCGGCGCACCATCGCGATTAAGTTTGCCGAGGAAATCGGCGATCGCGGTGCCGCCGCCAAACAAGCCGTGGCCCTTTCCAAGGCGATGGGGATGGCCAAGGGCATGGACCCCCAGCCGGTCTATCGGCCTGAGACCAAGTATCCGGTCGATCTGTACACCAAGGGCGTTGAAGGCGACGTGACAATAGCCTACTCGCTGGATGCCGGTGGATCAGTGCTTGAAGCCAAAGTGGTGAAGTCAGTCCCGAAAGAGATGTTCGACACCGTGGCGATGACCAGTTTTAAAACATGGCGTTTCACGCCGATGCTTGAAGAGGGCGCGCCGGTGAAAAGTGCAGGCCATCAATTCACATTGCAATTTCGCACCGGCAAACGCTAACCCCCACTTTTGGCTTTATTCAGCGTGCGCAGGGCTCGCTTAACGATGTAGGCGGTCTGGCTAGTTTTACTTTGCCGCGTCCAGCGGGCGCAGACGCGCTTGACCCACGCCGGGTGATCTTTCGACGCATCATTCAGCCAATTGGCCACCGCGTTTTGCACATAGCGACTTTCATCGGAATGCAATGGATCAAGCAGGTGAAGGGCGCGCTGGGGCGATGCCTTAAGCTCGGCGATGTGTTGTGTCCACACACCGCGTGGCCGGGTTCCCTCAACAGCACACCGGCGCACGGTGAAATCGGCGTCATTCACCCAGCTCGTTAAAAGCTTTAAGCCCTGGTTGATCTCACGTACGAACCACGGCCGCCACGCACCCCACGCACACTCGCGTGTCGACATGTTGCTATCGGCGGCGAAGCGTTTCATCCGGCTCAACCGTTGTTTCAATTTCAATGAGGCATCTGCGGCGACCATCATCGCTGCCCACGACCGAACCATGTCGGATGGATGTGTCGCGAGCGCCTCGAATGCTGTGCCTGAGCTTCCCGCCACCGAGAACAATATAGCCCCCATGCGCCGTGTACGTTGTTCAATTCCGTCGCTTGAAATCGTGTGCGCTGCCGCCGCGAGCAAATCTTTGTGACGGTCTAATTTTGCCGCCGCGATGGCACTTTTTAAAAGCTGGCGGTGATCAATCGCAAGCCACTCCACCAGGGTCTTGGTCTCAATCACGCCGGCATTCAATGCTTTGAGCACCGCCTTGGGGATGTCAGTCATGCGCGCAGGCCCTTTGCGGGCCTTAAGTTTCTCGATCTGGCTTTTGTTCATCGGGGGCTCATGCTGATTCGGAAAATCATTCAAGAGTTTATATACGAGTTCAATTTCAACGCACGTATGTATTGGGTATAGTGATACGGGGGAGTGACTTATTATGACGAGCACCACATCAGAGCAACTCGGGATCCAAGGTTTGGGCTGGATTGTGCGCCGCGCAGAGCAAGGCCCTGAATCATTGGTGTCGTTCTATCAAACGGCGTTGGGTTTGCGGCAGTTGCGCCCGGCGGCCCCCAGTGGAAACGTCATGCTGTGGGCGGGCGATATCGTGATGCTGGAGTTAAGCACTTTAAATGTAGGTGCCGACAGCTTAGCCCGGCGCGATGATTTCAGCTTCTTGCTGCGCGCCCATGACTATGACCACGCCAAGAAAGCTGTGTCAGAGTCGAAGGCCACCATTGACCGCGAAGAAAATAGTAATGGTCGCGCACTTTATGCGCGCGATCCGGCCGGGATGATTTTTGGAATATCCGAGGTTCATCAGAGCAGCACTTTCCCAACCGATGCCGTCGCCGAGGCGATTTGGAAAAACGGGGCCATTGCCTTGCCTAACACGCCGGCGCTGCCAGCCTCGCTGCAAGACATTGCGTCTATCAATCTTAAGGTCGCCAACCCGGCGGCCATGGCAGCGTTCTATGTTGATGCGCTGGGCCTTGAGGTATTGGGTGCGCCAGGCCGTGCGGGTGTCACTTTAAAATTAGGCCGCACGGTGGCTCTTGATTTGCGTCCGGGCGGCGTGAAGCGCCAACCCTTAAAAGACCGCAACGAGTCACCCGATGTCTGGATTTTGCGGGTGTATGATCACGATGGTCTGGCCAAACGCTTGGCGCAGAAAAATGTAACCATCGTCAATCAAATTTCTATCACCGGCGGTAAACTGACCTATGCCTTAGACCCTGAGGGGCACCTGTTTGGGATCCAGCAGCGCACACCAGATTTGCTGCCCCCTACGGCAGTTGAACGTTTTGAAGATACCGTGGCACGACGGCTCTGGGCTGAAGTTAAAGACTAGATGTGAGCGTTTTAGGGCGAAGTGGACTTCGGTTCGCCCGATAAAAACGCGACCAAACAAGATTCTAGAGCGCGAAAATGATTCAATCAAAAGCTATCGCGCTCTAGATAGGTATGCTTAGGCCTTTTTTGGAAAAAGAAATTTCGTGGCGATCGGTACTGCCGTAATCAGAATTGCAATCCGCACCAAGTGATGAACCGCGACAAATGCCGGGTCCACATCAAACGCAATGGCGATCAGGCACATCTCGGCAACGCCGCCTGGCGTGAAAGAAAGCAGCGCGGTCAGATAGCGCGTATCGGTCAACCAGCTGGCCAGCAAAGCAAACACCGCCGAAACCGCAATCACCAGGGCGGTGGCAACAACCGCGTGTTTGCTGACACGAAAGAACGTCTCGGCGGTGAACGTGGAAAACCGCGAGCCAATCGCCGAGCCTAATATCCACAATGACAGCCATAATAATAAGTCTGGCGGGCGATAGTTCACGGTGCCGCTCAGATAAAGCACAGTTGATGCGATCATCGCCCCGGTCATGGCGGCGGCAGGAAGTTTAAACACTTTGGCAATTACATAGCCGCACAGCGCAGCGGCACATAACCAAAGGGCATCGGGCCAGGAGAAGGCGCCCCCTTCGGGCAATACCGAACCAGCGTGAGGTGCAGCAGCCAGCACTGCGGTCACCACCATCGGCATCAAGATCACCACGAACACCACGCGCAAGCCTTGCGTCAGCGCGATCATGCGTTCGTCCGCACCTGATTCGCCGCCGATAATCACCATCGCTGTCAATGTTCCTGGTGCTCCTGAGAACACCGCAGTGGCGCGGTCAAATCCAGCTGCGTGGTAAAAATAACTCGAAGCGACAATTGTAATCAGGGGCACAAACACAATCATGAGCGACAAACTGAACACCCACTCGCGCGCCCGGGCGAGGAGTTCTGGCGAGAACGAGCCCCCCAGGAATACGCCGATCACGCACAGCACTGCGACGCGCACGCCG
>JANLSL010000593.1:0-6087 GCA_031362385.1 Alphaproteobacteria bacterium
GCATTAAACACCAGGCCGTTCACACCTGTGCGCTTGGTATAGGGACCATGACGTAAGCGTGCTGCAACGCTGCGCACGGGCTGGGTCGCCAACACGCCGGGCAAGCGGCGAATATCTTCTTCTACACCAGCACCGCGCGGCTCAACGAATGACACGGTGAGTGTCTGGCGCTCTGACTGGAAGAAATAAACCTGGATGACTTTGCCGACGGAATCCATGAAGAAGAATGATGCAATCAGCAACGCCACTGAAAAGGCGATACCGGCCACGGTCATGGCGGTGCGCACGGGCCAGCGTGTCACGTGGCGGAAGATCATGCGGGTGGGTTGGCTGAGGTGCAGGCGTTCAAACCATTCAGACATACGCGACGTATTGAATGATGTAGGAACAGGTGGGGCCATGGCCACGGCAGGCGAAAGCTGAATGGCTTGGCGAACGGCACCCAGGCCGCCAATCACGGCAGCGATGATCGTGACAAGTGCGGCACTGGCGAATACACCTGCACTAATGCGGAATTCCAACAACGGGAAGGTAAAGAACGTGGTGTACATTTGCGTCATACCACGCCCGAACCAGATGCCGCCCAAAAGGCCCAGCAGCAAGCCCAAACCCACCACGATGGTGACCAGTTTCATGTACTGAAAACCAACATCCCAATCGGTATATCCAAATGCTTTGAGCAGACCGATTTGTTCGCGCTCGGTCGCCACTAGGCGCGAGATCACGATATTGAGCAAGAAGGCCGCGACACCTAAAAAGATGGGCGGGGCCACGGCACCGCTGGAGGCGAGCTGTGCAAGTTCATTGACCAAAAAGAAATCTGATATTTGATCTTTACGACCATAGGCTCCAACGCCGCCATAAGGTTTCAACAGGTTGTCCAAGTGCTGCAGCACGTCGGCCTCGACCGCGCCATGCAAAAGTGTGGCGGTCACATTATTGAACGATTGGTCTAAATCGAAGGCGGCAGCCAGCGCCTTGCGGCCCATCCATAAAATACCGAAGCGTTTGTCATCGGGCATCACTTGGCCCGGCGCCAGGGCGTAGACATATTCAGGTGTCAGCGCGATACCAACAATATCGAGTTTACGTTTCTTGCCATTAATGTTGGCGCCAATCTTGTCGCCGACACCTAACCCATGAACTTTGGCAAATGCGCCAGACAGCACCACCTCGTTCGGGCGGCCAAAAGTAACCACCCGGCCTGCGCTGATTTCGATGTCGTTGAGCAGTGGGCGACCATCTTCAGGAATTGAAATAATACGACCCCGGGCTGGGTCAGTCATCGTTTCAAGATCAAGCGTTACATCGGCGACAATGCGGGTTTCAACCGTTGCAATGCCAGGAATTTGCGTCAGCTTTTCATGCAGGCTTTCCGGCGCACGTTTGACGCCTGCCCAAACCTCGGCAAAGCGATAGCGCTCATAAAAGGCATCCTTGCTGAGTTGAAGTGCGGCCAAGCACCCGTACGTGCCCACTAGCAAAGCCACTCCGGCTGCCACAACTACTGAAATGGCCAGCGTTTGGCCTTTCAACCGCCACACATCGCGCAGCAGTTTGCGATCAAGTGCGCTTACCTTGACCCCGTCCGTCAGGCGCATCAGGAAGTTTTGGACGGCTCTCACCACGACAACTCCTCGGGCTTGAGCTTTTGTATATTGCGCTCGATGCTAACAATCTGGCCATCGGCAAAGCGCAACACGCGATCCGCCATGGAGGCCATCACGGCGTTATGTGTGATCACGGCTGTTGTGGTTCCAAGTTCCTGGTTGGCGCGCACAATGGCCTGCAACACCACAATGCCGGTTTTACTGTCCAGTGCGCCGGTGGGTTCATCGCACAGCAACACACTGGGGCGTTTTGCAATGGCGCGGGCAATGGCCACGCGCTGTTGTTCGCCCCCTGATAGCTGAGCGGGGAAATGGTCAAGCCGATGACCCAAGCCCACCATTGTAAGTGCCTCATCGGGTGTCATGGGCGCTTTGGCGATTTCCGTCACCAGGGCTACGTTTTCGCGCGCGGTTAAGCTGGGGATGAGGTTGTAAAATTGAAACACGAAGCCCACGTTATCGCGCCGGTAGAGGGTGAGTTCATGCTGCGAGAATTTAGTCGCTTCCTGGCCCCGGAAGTAAAACTTTCCCGCCGATGGCTGATCAAGCCCACCGAGGATGTTAAGCAGGGTGGACTTACCGCTTCCGGAGGGGCCGAGCAGAACCACCAACTCGCCTTCGAACATTTCCAGATCAACCCCACGCAAGGCATGAACCGGCGTTTCGCCAGGGTAGGTTTTGGTCAGTCCCACCGCGCGAAAGGTTTCAGCTGAATCAGAAACATGAGCCAATTGCGTCTGTGACATTGGTTGAGGGCTTTCTTGTTTGGCCCAGGATAGCGAAAAATGCTGACTTAGCTACCACAACTCGTAGTGGAGATGACGGGCTTTGGTTCCGAGGGCTATGTTTGTCGCCCGGACTTGAACCGCTTTCGACGCACCTATGTTGAAAACCTATTGATGTAAGAACGCGGCGATCTGGATGCCCTTGAACGCGCTGTGGTGCAAAGCATCGCCAATGCACAAGTAGCCGCACCCGGTGTGAGGATCTATAAAACCGAGGGCGGCCATCACTTCGATGGGGACTTTAAGGCCATGACGCGGGCCATTCTGGACTTGTTTAACCAGTCGCCATCACCGGCACGTTGACCGTTTTGTGGTCTTGGCCAAGATCAAGCATTTCTTTTGGGGCGGTTGAGACCTAACAAGTCTGCTCAAACGTATAGTATCTACAGACAGTCTGCCCCCAGGCTAGGGTGGCATCAAAGTATTGGTTTCCTTCATGTCCGACGCACCGCCCGCTGCTGCTAGTAAGGCCAAATCCTATGGCAGCGGCCCTTCGCTCACCGATGGCGCTGTGCGCGGCCAGATCCTCAAGCTTGCGGGCTTTATGGCGGTTGGCATTGTTGCCTCGCTGGTCTCGACGCTGGCTGATGCCTACTTTATCTCAAAGCTGGGGACCCATGAACTGGCGGCCCTGACGTTTAGCTTTCCGGTTGTGATGCTGGTGATTTCTTTGGCCATTGGCTTTGGCACCGGCGTGGTCTCGGTTATTTCCAGAACTGTGGGCGAGGGGGATGCGGCTTCGATGCGCGCTCTGGGCACCGACAGCATCGTTTTAGCCACGGTATTAACGGCCATCATCTCGGTCATCGGCTACAACACAATTGATCCGTTGTTCCGTCTACTGGGTGCTGAAGAAGCGGTGTTGCCGCTGATCCATCAGTATATGCAGGTGTGGTACTTAGGCACCTTGTTCCAAATTATTCCGCAAGTGGGCTCAAGCGTTATTCGCGCGCACGGCGACGCGCGCACTCCCAGCGCTTTGATGGGCTTGGCTGCTATTGTGAATGCGGTGCTTGATCCGATATTCATTTTCGGCTGGGGGCCAGTTCCAGCCATGGGCATCGCCGGTGCGGCCTGGGCGGGAAACATAGCGCGGTTTGCCCTGATTTTGATGTTTGGCTGGGTCATCTATCGCGGCCTTCACGCCCTTGCCCCGATAAGCTTCAATCGCCAGCGACTGTTTAATTCGTGGGGCAAGCTTTTACACATCGCTCTGCCGTCGACGGCCACTCAATTGGTCAGTCCCATCGCCAGTGGGATTATCACAGCCATCATTGCCTCGTTCGGCACGGCAGCAGTGGCCGCATTTGGGATTGCCACGCGGGTTGAGATTTTCGCCTTTATATACGTGATGGCGATTGCCATCGCGGTGGCGCCGTTTGTTGGGCAGAATGCGGGGGCTAAGCGCTTCGACCGTGTGCGAGAAGCGGTCTCGTTTGCAACCAAGTATTGTTTTGCAGGCGGCGCAATTATCTCGGTCGTGTTGGCGCTTTCTGGGCATTGGTTGGTGGGTCTTTTTGCCACCGACCCAGAAGTGATCCGCTTAGCAACATTCTATTTGTACGCCGTGCCTGTGAGTTATGCCTTTGCTGGTATTGTCGCAGTGGCGATGTCGGCATGGAGTGCCTTAGCCATGCCGATGGCCGCAGCTCTGATTGGGCTTGCGCGCTCGCTGATTGTAACTGTTCCGCTTGTGTACCTGGGGTCCTGGCTGGCGGGCATTGAAGGTGTGTTCGTGGCCAACTGTATCGCTACAGTGGTTGTTGGGGCAGGCGCTTGGTATTGGCTTCGGCACACCGTCAATCAGTTCGAAGAAGCGGCCGAGCCCATTGTGATTCCCATGGCAGCAGCGGCCGAGTAAATACGGCACGGGGGAAACGGGCATTCACGACAGTTGCGCTGCAGCGCGATTTGATCTTACGATCATAAGGTCATTCCACTGCAATGGATGAGTGATATGCAAAGACGCCAAGCAATAATCCTGCCAGCCATGACTGTGCTGGGTGGTCGCGCACAAGCGCAACCCAAGCCAACAGTTGCAGTCATCGGAACCGGACGCATGGGCGAGGCGATTGGTGCGCGGTTTGCCGATATCGGGTACGGCGTTGTATTCGGTTCGCGCGAACCAGACTCAGAACGGGTCCAAACCCTTATGAAAAAAATCGGACGAGGTGTCCGGGCCGCAGCTCAAATGGCTGCGGTTGAAAGTGCTGATATTATTGCACTTGCACTGTTATGGAAGGGCACTGAGCAATTCATCAAAAGCGCTGGAGCCAGGCTCGATGGAAAAATTGTATTTGATATTACCAATGCACCTTTAAAATTCGGTCGCAATCAACGCGAAGGCGCGGTCGAGACGTCAGCAGGCGAGCTCATTCAAGGATGGGCGCCTCAGTCGAAAGTGGTTAAGGCCTTCAATACAGTGGGCTACCACATTGTCGCTGATCCTAAGCTTGCCAAGGGGCCTGTTACAGTACCTATCGTGGGCAATGATGCTGCGGCAAAGAAGACTGTGGCAGCGATTTGCCGTGCAATGGGTTTTGAGACCAGCGATGTCGGCCCCATTGAGAATGCCCATGCCCTGGAGGCGATGGCAAAAATCTATTTTGTACCTTATGGCGAGAAGCGATTCGACGATGCGTTCGAGTTTTACTTTCGCACCGGAACCGCTCCGCCAGGTATTTCTGATTCAGCAGTCCGACGCGCAAATTAAGCAGGGCCGGGGTCATGAACAAAGTCTCAATTTTGCTTGTAGCCGTGGCTATGCAGCTAGGTGGTCAGGCTGTGGCGGCTGATGCCGGTGCCGCGCGCGACGCGGAAGTAACCGCAGTCGTGCAAAACATGGCTGCGCGCTGGGGTGCTGGCCAACGTCATACGATCGTCGATGACCTGTGGGACAAAGCCGACCCGCAAGTGATGTACTTGGCTGGCGAGCAGGCAGATTGGTTTGTGGGCACAGCACCAATCAGTGCCTATCTCGGGCTGCGGCCCAACGCTCCTGCCTCGATTTCAAGTTATGCAATCGACGGTATTCGTGTTCGCGCGATCAGCTATAACGTTGCGTTGGCCATCTGGAATCTCGACTATCAGTTTCAACGCGGCACTTTGCCAGCCATGCGCGAGCGGTTACGTGCCAGTGCCATGCTGCGCAAAACTGAAGCCGGGTGGAAGTTTTTCTATTATGCAGAATCGCCAAAATCAGCGATGACGTATTTGCGCGATTTATATGAGTCGATTGTGACGCCGGACTTCAAAGCCAAGGTCGAAGGTGCGCGAAAATAGATCGCGCTTAACCGTAGCCGGCAACGTTCGAATGCTTGCGTGCCATTTCGATGAGTTCGTTTAAGCCGGGGCGGATATCGCTGAGCAAGAAATCTTCTTTGGCGCCAGGGCTGCCTGCCTTTGGGTTCGGAAAGCGCTTTTCCCAGCTCGTCATTTTAACTGTCATACCGCACAGCACCCCGCCGATTGTGCCGTGAGCATTCTCAATCACGGCTTTGACATGGTTGAACTTTACCGCTGATAAATTTTTCCACATGTCTTGCGAGCGGGCATCGAAATCCTCGAACATTCGTGTCACAAAAGCGACCAGTGCGTTGAGGATTTTTTGGATGCGATTAGCCTCGGCAATGACTTGCGGTTTGGACTTCATCTGGTAGCTCGACTTCATCTCTTCCATGCTGCGATGGAAA
>JANLSL010000601.1:0-4029 GCA_031362385.1 Alphaproteobacteria bacterium
GCTCCACTTCGCAATGAGCGCAGTGGAGATAAATCATGAGGACGTGGCGCGCGCGACTTTTGGCACTCCCCTTACTCGGGTTTACCCACAGCGCCCTCGCCCAGTCGACGGCACAGCCCATCGACATGAATGAAGCCGCCACGGCGACCCCGCTGACGCGAATGGATAAAGAGGTCATCGCCGTCATGAGCATGTGGCCGGGCGATTATGATAATCGCGAACAGGTACAGATCGACACGGACATGGGCCGCACCAAGGCCGAGCATCTGCGCATGCATGCAGCAGTGCGTCAGGTTGATCTGCCAGCGATCGGCCCACACCTGCTTTATATCGAGGATTACAATAACAACGACACCACCCAAAGTGTGCGCCATGGCATTTATGAGGTGATGGCAGATAACGACGGCAAAAGTGTGCGGGTGAAAACCTACCAATTTAAAGACCCGACAAAATGGCGCGGCGCAGGCAACGACCTTGGCAAACTCAAGACCATGAGCCGTGCTGATCTGGCTGAAGTGGTAGGCTGTGACATTACCCTCAAGCGCGACGGTGATGCATTTGGCGGCGGCACAACAGCCAAGACGTGCATGATCGGCAAAGCCACAGCGCGTGATTTCCAAGCGCGCCTGATGAATGATCAAGTCTGGTTACGCGAGCGGACCATCAATCCAAAAACTGCGGCGGTCATCGATCAGACTGCCAATTTTGCATGGCACCAGATGGAGCGCGCACGCTTCTTCTCATGCATGATTGACCCACCGCGCTCGATGCAAAAACCTGGCCAAAATGGCCATGTGGTTCGCATTCACGACCAGGGCGGCACATACACGTTCCCCTATGCCGACGGGCGCACACTTTTCATGAGTCTGCGCAACACATGGTCCTACAACATGAACCGGAAAACCTTGGTTGTGACCCTGCAAGAGAACGACGAGAACGGTAAGGGTTTAGGATACGCGTGGTCAGAACCAGGCGCTGATCGTCTGGGCATGAACCCGCTGTGGATTCATGTTCAATGCGATTTAGCGACGCCAGAAAACCTGGAGATGCAGCGGCGGATGCGCAGTGTGTTATGAGCTTACTTTATTAAGTGCTCAGCGATTTGTACGGCGTTCAGCGCAGCACCCTTCAGCAATTGGTCGCCCGACACAAATAGACAAATCGATTTGCCCGAGGGGTCGCTGATATCGGTGCGGATCCGCCCCACCAGAATATCGTACTGGCCAGTAGCATCTTGAGGCATAGGGAAGTAGTTGCGCTCTTGATCGTCAACAATTTTCACGCCCGGGGCCGACTTCAAAATTTCGCGCACCTCATGTGGCGTCATCGGGCGCGCGCATTCAATCGTCAGAGATTCACAATGCGCGCGGAGCACTGGCACACGTACGCATGTTGCTGACACACGAATAGAGGGATCGGCGAAGATTTTTTTGGTTTCTTGAATGACTTTGGTTTCTTCGTCGTTATAGCCGGTGGCTGGATCAATCTTGGTGTTGTGGCTGAAAACGTTAAACGCATACGGGTGCGGCAAGACTGTGTGCTTGTAGTCACGCCCTTCCAAATAGGCGCGGGTTGACTCGCGCAACTCTTCCATCGCGGCCGCACCAGCACCCGAGGCCGCCTGATAAGTTGAGATGATCAAGCGCTCAATCCGATTCACCTGATGGATCGGCCACAAGGGCGTGATGGCGATAATCGCCGAGCAATTTGGATTGGCGATAATTCCGCTGTGCTTGGCAATCTCTCCGGCATTGATTTCGGGCACCACCAAAGGCACGTCGGCCTGCATGCGGAAAGCTGATGAGTTGTCGACCACCACCGCGCCCGCCTTCACTGCGGCTGGTGCGAATGCCTTGGAGATGACGCCACCAGCCGAGAACAGGGCAATGTCTACACCCTTAAAGCTATTTTCGGTCAGCTCTTGGATGACAATGTCTTTGCCGCCAAAACGCGCGGTTTTGCCAGCCGAGCGCGCCGACGCCAACAGGCGCAGCTCAGATACCGGAAAATGGCGCTTGGACAAGCAATCCATAAACTCAGCACCAACGGCACCGGTTGCACCAACTATAGCGACAACGGGGGTCTTGGACATCAGAGCGGGCATGTTCGAGACTCAATAAACAATTTAGGGCGCGCATCTAGGGTGCGTCAGTGCGACTTGTCAATGCGCAAGAAAATTTAGTTGATGGCGCTGAGGGGTTTATCGCCGATCATGTCTTTATATTCGACGATGAACGACTTGAAGTTCTGCGCTTGCTCGATTTGGCGGCGCACGGCGGCTGGGTCCATTACCCCGCCTTCGCGCGACGTCGTCATTAAATCGAAGGCATCACGGTAAGGCGTTTGCGCCATCGGCGGTAAATAGCGTTGCCGTAGACGTACAATGGTTCGGTCATCACCCGCCAAGGTCAGCGCGGTCGCCCAGTCCAAAACCAGTCGCGCATTGGCATCACTGAGTGAGCCAGAGTCCGGCTCAGGCACAAGATCAGCCAGCGCCTTAGCAGCATTTGGCCAATCCTTGCTGCGCCAATAAATCTCGGCACGCAGTTGGCGCGTTTCGTTTGAAGTATCAGCACCCAGGAGCAAAATACCGTCGGGCGCACGCTCTAAATCTGCCAGCGCGCGGGCTTCCAGGCGGCGGCGCTGAGCTTGCAAATCAGCGGGCTCGTCAGGGACTGTGGTTTCACGCAGAGAATCAATCGCTTTTTGTGGCTCGCGATTCAGTAAATGTACTAATGCCAAGCGGGCACCAATGCGGGCGCGCTCAATACCAACCACACGAAATTGGACCTGACGTTCAATCAGCACAATCGCCTGATCCAAGAGGTCAATTGAGACCAAGCGATCTGCTAACTTGCGGATCATCTCATCGCCCTTGACGCCCGCAGGCAGCAAGGCTCTGAATTCATCGAACAACGCAATGGATTGAACCGGCGTCAACTTGTCTGCGCTGCCCCCCAGGAAGAGATCTTCAAACAGCGTGCTCATCTTATCGCCAGCCTTATCCGCGCCTGGAAAATCGCGGAAATAAGATGTGGCCAGTTTCAAAGTTCGTAGCGCGGAACCATAATCTTTCTTTTCGGCATAGAGGTCGGCGAGGCGCAACAAGAACCCAAGCTCGATCTCATCCCCACGCCAGCGATACCGTAGCTTCTCGTAGGCCTCGATCAGCTGATCAGTGCTCACGGTCCCCAGCTGATGCTCAAGTTCCAGGCGGTCGCGCTGGCCCAAGATATTGTAGAGGAAGTTCGGGCCTTTTTCGGCTTTGCCATATTGGTCAAGCGCAACACGCAGCTCGCCGATTTTCTGGTTCAACTTGCCATCCAAATAGTCAATCGCGGCTTTTTCTTTAAGGTTTGGGTTCTCGCGACGTATCAGATCAAGAAAGCCCTGAGCACCAAAGTCATCGCCCGCCGCTATGGCCGCTTCGGTACCGATCAGCGCCAGTTGAATTTTGACCTTATGAGGGTAACTGCGGATGGTCGAGCCGGTTTGAATCAAAGTTTGCGCTTGCGATTCGGGGTTGGTGATTTTTGATCGTGCTACAGAAAGCCAGAAGCGCGCGTCTTCTTCGTTTGAGAGTGAAAAATGGTTGAGGTCATCTGAGGCTTCTTGATAGCGGCGCATCATGACATTGGTTGCACCCCGCAGCGCGCGAAATGGCCCGGTGTTTTCAACTTCAGCATCCGTGGCCGCCATCACGCGCAAGATGCCAAGCGCCTCGGGATAAAAGCCATTGATAAACTCAAAGCGCGCAAAGCGCAGCCGTGCTTCTTGTTTTGTCGCGGGGCTTTCTTGGGCTACTGCAATTTGAAGCGCTTGCTTATTGGCTAAATACCTATCGGGCTTGCCGATTTGCCAATCGGCTAGATTCAAAACCCGTTTGAAATCTTCTTTAGGGCCTACGGTACTAATTTGTTCAGCGGCGGTTTTTGACAGCGCCATGCCGCCATCAACATCAATCTCGATACCGCTGCGATTAGCAACAGCACGAATGCCATCTGATTTGGGAATAATCACCACGCCCTG
>JANLSL010000617.1:0-3191 GCA_031362385.1 Alphaproteobacteria bacterium
CAAGAAGTTGGGTGCATGGTACGAGGAATTTTTGGGTATCAAAATGCCGGTGGATTACAACACTCCCCCCTGGCGGAGCGAGGCGGGCACCACGGTGTTTGTTCCTTTTGAACAAAAAACCGAATACTTCGGCGACATGAAACAACAGTGGATGATCAATTTCCGCGTGCGCAATCTTGATGCTATGGCAGCACAGCTGCGCGGCAAGGGCGTGAAGGTCGAGATTGATCCTGAAACCTATCCCAATGGACGATTCGCAAAAATATCCGACCCCGAGGGTAATCCGATTCAGCTCTGGCAACCCAGTGGCGTAGACCCAGGCTGAGGCGAAGAAGGCTATGCTCTTTCGCAGCCGTATTTTTGCAGGGCTCATCACTTTGGTGGTGTGGAGTGGGGGCGGGAGTGCATCCTTCGCCCAAGGGCCTGATGAGAAGGCTCACGCTTGGCCACCGATTCTGCCACTGGTGGGTGAGTATGACGTGCAGAATCAATTTGCCCAAATTTTGCGCGGCGAAAAAGAAGCATATAAAGTTTATGAAGATGCCTTTGTGCTGGCGTTTATGGACCGCGCGCCAGTTGAACCTGGGCATGTGTTGGTGATTTCCAAAATCTCACGCGCGCGGAATTTACTGGAAATCGACCCCAAAGTTCTCTCGCGCTTGATGGCGGTGGCAAGCCGCGTGGGCAAAGCGCAAATTGCGGCTCTCGGCGCGCAGGGCTTCACGATTATTCAAAACAATGGTGCCGGGCAAACCGTGCCTCATCTGCATATTCACGTCATTCCGCGCATGACCTCAAAACCACTCGTGCAGGGCATCGACAAACGTGCCGCCCCTGAGGAATTGAAGGCGATGGCCGCTCAACTGAGCAAGGCGATTAAATAGCCTTGGGCTGCTCACAACTCTGGTGGGCGTCGTCGTCTGGTGGCTTGCTCGAAGGCATAACCAAGCGCCAGTAATTTAGGTTCACTACATGCCATGCCTGAGAACGCAATCCCGAGGGGCGCTGGTTTGGGCACGAAGCCCGGCGGAAAATTGCCACTGTTTGCGACCATCCCAAAGGGAACCATCACGCTGGGGTATCCCGCTTTGGCCAAAAAGCCGCTGCCACGACTGCCTGGAAAAATCAGGGCATCGAGATGGTGGCGTTTCATCAGCGCATCAACACCTTCTTTACCCACCAGGCGCACTTCGCGGGACCGATCAGACTCATAGCGCGCACGGTCCGCCACCACGTCTTGTTCATCCGAAATATCCATCGAGGTTTGGCCGTACTTTAGTGTTCCGGCGGCGGCGTGCGCGATGTTCCACTCGCGCAGTTCAGTAAGTGACCTCACCGGTGCCGCACCGCCTAAGCTTGCCAACCAAGCGGTAAAATCGCGTTTGAATCCATATTTCAAAACCACCGAGCACTCTGCATCGCGCCCCTTGCCGCCGTTCACGGCCGAGCATGATCCTTTTTTCATCACATTCTGCGCAGGGACTTTAGCTAACACCGAGGGGATGTCGGCGGGGTCAACCACCGTTGCACCTTGCGCACGAAGAATTTCAACCACCTCGTCGACCATTTTTCTCTGGTCGGCGGGGATTCCACCGCTGGGTTTGGTATCGCCCGGCAGCGTGATCTCATCAATAAACCAAGCGCGCGGTACGCCAATGCGCGCACCCTTCAACGCCGCCGCATCCAGAAACTTTGTATAATCATGATCGGGCGGTGGTGCACAGCGCTGGGTTGCGGGGTCATGGGGGTCGGGTTGGCGGCCTTCCAACACTCCCAACATAATCGCGGCATCAGTGATCGTGCGGGTCATCGGGCCAGCAGTATCTTGGTCGAGTGTGACGGGCACAATGCCATAACGGCTGATGCGACCCAGCGTTGGTTTAATGGCCGCCAACATCGCCGCTGAGGTGGGGCCAATAATCGACACGGTTGTTTCGGTGCCAATGTTGGCCGCCCACAAACTGGCGGCAGTGCCAGCCCCAGACGATGAGCTGCCGGTGGGCAATACGCCGCGCCCATCATTCAAACCCTCGCGCGGATCACGTCGCGGATCGTACGGATTAAAAGCATAGCCACCCAACGATGAATAATTATTGGGCATGCTGAGCACCATCCAATTGGCCATCTCGGTCAGAACTGTTTTGGCAATAATGATGGTGCCAGCTTCCCTTAGATTTTTTGTCAGTGTTGCTTCATAGGGCGGGATAAAGCCCTGGAACTTCAGCGTGCCGACGGTGGTGGGCATGGTGGTGGTGTGAATGTTATCTTTAATCGCGATGGGGATGCCGTGCAGGGGCCCGCGCAGTTTTCCGGCAGCACGCTCGCGGTCCAGCACATCAGCGTCTTCAAGGGCTTTTGCGTTCACACTTAAGGTGGCGTTGAGCGTGTTCTCATACATCGCAATGCGGGTCAGGTATTGGATCACCAATTCGCGCGAACTGACCCGGCCGTCTTTCAGTGCGGCCTGCATCTCGGGGATGGTGGCCTCGACCACCGAGAAATCTGTTGCCGCAGCGGGGGTGGCAGTGCTGATCGCAGCCAGCACCACAAGCATGGTGGTGTATTTGAATTTCATGGCGTGGCCCCCCATCGCTAATGTGCAATATCGCTTCAATAATATGGAGCCTGTGGTGCCGACGCGAGTACCAAATAGCAACGGGGCCCTTTACCGGTGTGGCAAAGGCCCCGCACCACTTTAGAGCGAGCCGCTTGATTCCGATAAAGCGCAGCTTGCTCTTATTATTTGTTGGAGCATCGCTTTGGCCGAAAACCGGAAGGCCACTTTTCGGCGCGATGCTCTAAATAAAAATCTTATTGCGCAGGTGGGGGGCAGCTTTGCGCTTATTATGTCTCTTCACGGCGATGGCTTTGCTGTTTCGATTTGCTTTGTCGTGCAGTCTGACGCGCGCACCAGCGGTGATCGCATCCCGTGGTGCTTATACCGGTATATATCAGCCGAACTGGTTTGTTGCGCTGCCGTATACTAGCTACGCTGTGGCCGGTATAATCTGTTATTTTATGACATTAACAGGCAGAACAGGTGGCCGCACCGCAATATAACTTTGTTACTCCGCTGCAGCAGATAGGCCCTTCTGTGGCCCTAGGCGCTTGAAGTAGGCCATCACCTCAGCTGCGTTCACCACATCGCAATACCGCCGCCCGCAGTCGGTCAGGTTCGATTGATGGGGGCC
>JANLSL010000626.1:0-6485 GCA_031362385.1 Alphaproteobacteria bacterium
CAACGCCGAGATCGCCAAGGGCGGCTTCACGCACAACACCAAAACCCCGGCCGCCTTGCCTGGCTTCGGTGCCCGCCACTTCGTGCGCAACGCTTAGATCAACTTACATTGCCAACGCAAAGCCCTGCCGGGAAACTGGTGGGGCTTTTTGCTTAAGAGCGTTGTGCGGAAAGAACCACACATGAATATGTATCTGAGTGCCGCAGGTGTTCTGGCGTTGATCGTTGGGGTGGTTCATTCGGTGCTGGGTGAGCTGAGAATCTTCAGCCGGCTGCGCCGGGGCAGCATTATTCCCACCCACGGCGGCGATCTTTTGCAGCAGTCCAACGTGCGCATTCTGTGGGCCAGTTGGCATGTGCTGACGGTGTTTGGCTGGGGCCTGGCTGCGATGTTGCTCTGGCTGGCACTGCCATCATCGCCGCCGCAGCCCTTCATCACACAAAGCATCACGGTATCAATGCTCGCCGGATCAGCGTTGGTGCTGGTTGGCACACGCGCCCGCCATCCGGGCTGGGTCGGGCTGCTGGGCGTGGCCGTGCTGGTGTGGCTCGGCACTGGTGCCGCATAGGTGCATGAGGTGCAAACCTCACCTGCTCGGCCTGCTGTAGCAGGTGAAATGCAGGTGATACCGGCCAAGGACACCATTCTCATCGCTTTATAGCTGAACCTTCAACGTAATCGCCGGCGTTGGGTGTAGACCAATACGCTCCCGCGCTACCATTTCGCCATCTCGCTCATTGAAATCAATGACTCTTGCTATCTGTTGGCCGTGACCGCCGCATCTCAAAATTTGTGAAATTTGATCCTGGTGCCTGCTCCCAGCCCACTGAGTTATCACTCACGCGCCGCGCCTGCTCGCGAAACTCATAACCGTCCACAGAGATGTTCAGAGCATACTCAAAATAGAGTTCTGGTCCGCGCTTGCATGAGGTCGTTGCCATGGCTCCCGCGAAGGCTTGCCCGTGCATTCGTAACAAAACATCGCAGTCAGGATTGAAGCGGATGACATCGGCTTCAGTTAACGACGTGAGTTTTTCCAGATTTGGCTCCAATGTTTCTGTATTTGACATAAATGATTTCGGATCACGCAAGGGAATAAAACTTAACCGAATAGCCTGAGTGGCAGTATCGATACGCAGCACTTGTAACCGAGCACTATGAATCGTCGTGGGATCATCATTCTTGTATTCGGCGGCATACATCACATGCGCGCCAAACAGCGGGGCATCTACTAAGCGGTGGATTCCATGAAGCCGAAAATGCGGAGTGTATTCTCGGTCCGCAAAGACGCCGCCTGATTCAGTGGCTACTTGAAGGAAATTGTCGAACTCGCCACTCCACCATTGCATCAGTGTTTCGATCTGTTTGTCTGTTGGGGATTGATCGTCTGCGCGTACGGGTGTCTGCGGAATCAACGTTAACAGGCACATGATGGCGATTGTTGCGAACGCGCGGATGCACAACGCTGTCATGATTTGGTCTTCGGCAATCCCGTAATGCTAACCAGAACACCGTCCGAATCGTAGAATACCATCTCGGTATAAGTGCCTGCCCGCATCATCTTGTGATCCGTGGTTTTTTGATAGGGCGTGGGTGTGGTCAAGAATACATAGCCTGCAGCAGCCACAGCAGAATAAATGTCATCAAGCTCATTGGTATAAAGCACCATGGCTGTTTGGCCATAATGGATGCGCCCTTTTGTGGGCTGGGGGGCGTCTTCCACGTGTGCGTCAGAGATCTCGTAAAGTCCGATCAGGCCATTTTCGCTGTGTTGTGATTGCAGATGCGCGATTCGCATTGTGCAAGCGCCAATCCCCAGCATTTGGCCCATGGCGGGCCCGGACACACTTTTCTCCTCGCAAACGGTAAAGCCCAGTATATCGCGGTACAACGCCAACGACCGCTCTAGGTTTTTACAAAAAATCGTCATGCGCTTGAGTGGCGTCGTGCGTGATGAATCTTTGGGATTTTTAGGACGGGCTAACATCATACAAAGTGTATTGGTCTACGTCTGGCAGGGACAACAACAAACGCTCGCAATTGCTCAACCTGGCGATTGAATGCGGTGTGGGCGGAGCAATGCTTCCCAACAGAAGATGATCTAATGGAAAAAAATCCTCAAACTGTGTGTTCAGCCCTTTGGTAAAACTAGTCGCTTAATACTTTTTGAAATTTCGCATCGACAAAAGCATGCGACCATGTACTATTTACAAAGCAGGATTGAGCCTAGAAAGTTTTACCGGGCGCTAGGCCCGGGAGCACTTCAGGCGGAAAATCCTCGGCTTGGGGCAGCGTCAGAGTGGGGGTTATCATGGTTCAACGGTCATTATCACAGTTTGGTTATTTCGCTGCCGCTATGATGTGCGGAGTTGCGCTGCCGGCGGTTGCGCAAGTGCAGCTAGAAGAAATTGTGGTCACGGCGCGCAAACGCGAAGAACGTTTGCAGGAAATTCCCATCGCCATCACCGCGTTCACGGCCGACCAACTGCAACGCGCTGGCTTTAAAGATTTGCATGAACTCACGCTTAATGTGGCCGGGGTGCAGTACCACTCGTTAGGCCTGGCTATTCCGGGCCGCGTGAACCCCTCGATCCGCTTCCGCGGTATGGATGTGAACACGCAGTCACCCACTTTCCAATTGGCCACGCTGTTTATCGACGGCATTTTTGTGCAGGCTAACGTTGATTCCATTCCCTTCGACGACATCGAGCGCGTCGAAGTGGTAAAGGGCCCACAAGCAGCTTACTTCGGTCGCGCTACCTTTGGCGGTGCGGTCAACTACATTATGAAAACGCCCTCGACCAAAGAGTTCAGCGGCGAAGTGAAGGCCTCGGGCGCGACCTACGACGAATATGATGTGTCGGCCAACATCGACGGTCCGATTATTCAAGATAAAATTGGCGTTCGCCTTGGTGGCCGCTTGTACAACAAAGGTGCCATGTACCGCGCCTCAGACGGTGGCGGTTTAGGTGAGGAATCATCCAAGAGCATACAGGCCACTATTTACGTTACGCCGACCGATAACCTCAGTGCCAAAATCCGCGTGTTCCGCGCTAGCGATTCCGATGGCCCGGCAGCAGGTGGCTACATCGCTGGTCGTAACAACGACACGTGTACAGGTAAAACCATCACGACCAAAGCCGGTGAAACGGCCCGCCCTGTTCGCTTCATTTGCGGACAGGTGCCTAAGCAAGGCCAAGCGCTGAACGCGCTAGGCGGTTTGCAAATTATCGATAGCAACACTACGGCGCGCTCGCCCCAGGCTTTTTTGTCGACGGGCGATCCTAACTTCTTGCTCACGAACCTGATCCAGAAGCCTTACAACCCCAGCATTCATGTTCCCAAGCTGAATGGTATTGGGCTCGAGCGCCGTTTGTTCCGTATGTCTGGACAAATTGAATATGAATTCGATGGCGGTATTACTGCGACGGCCCAGGGTGGTTACAACACGCAAGAAGCCAACTGGGTGCGCGATTATACCTTTACACCACGCGACAACGCCTATTCCCGCGATCCGCAGGACATGAACGACCATTCGCTGGAAGCGCGTATTGCCTCGCCGCAAAATCAAAAACTCCGTTGGCTCGGCGGTGTAAACCTTTATAAGCAGCACCTGATTACCTCGGGCAGCGGCGGCGATGCGCTGTACCTGTGTAACGACTCAGTGGTTGGTTTGGCTTTTGGCGCGTGCGTCCAAAGCCCCAATATTCTGCTCAATTACTCGTCGTTCGACAATGCCTTGGGCCTGACAGATAACGTCAGGACACTCGGGTTCTACGGTTCCGCGGCCTACGACTTTACTCAGGAACTGACTTTGAACCTTGAAGGCCGCTATCAGAAAGACCGTTACGTGCGTGGCTTGATTGTAAAGACCACCGTGGATTCCAAAAAGTTCCTGCCGCGCGTGATTTTGCAGTACAAGCCGACGCCTGCGACCAACATCTATGCGTCGTTCGCCAAAGGCGTGATCCAGCCTGAAATCAACCAGGCGGTCATCGATAACGATGCGACCGCACGGGCCCAATTTACCGCGCAAGGGGTGTTTGCGTTCACACCGCTTGAGCAATTGGATAGTTACGAGTTGGGTTGGAAACAGCAGTTTCTCGATAACCGCGTGTCGATTAACACCGCTGCGTACTATGGGGTGTGGACCGGCAAAAAAGCCCGCCAGATTGTGAATATCCTTTACAACTGTGGCACGGGCACGGGTGCTCCCAATGGCTCGACGGGTTGCCGCCCAGCTTTGGGTGAAGCTGGCCCCGGTCAGCCCGCACGCTTGGCCAATGGCCAGCCTTCGTTCCGTGCGGCCAATGCCACCATCTCGGGTGATTCCAAAATCTGGGGCTTTGAGTTGGAAGGCAATGCTGCCCTGACTGAATCTTGGACCGCGGGTTGGACGTTCGATTATGCTCGCAACAGGTTCACCAACTTCTTTGCCAATGCGTCGCTGCCGGTGGCTGGCTTTACCAACATGAAGGGCAATAGCCATGCGCGGTTCCCGAAATTCTCGGGGTCGGTCAATTCGGCCTATACCGGAAAATTGACCGACACCTGGGATTGGTTCGTACGTGGCGATGTCAGCTACTTCGGCAAAACCTTTGTTGAAGTCGATAACTTGGCGACCTGTGACTCTTACTTGCTGGCGAACGCGCGTGCTGGCGTTGAGAAAGAGGCGTTCCGCCTGGAGTTTTTCGTGAAGAACCTGTTCAACGACAAAAACTGGGCGGCGTGCTCACGCTTCTCGGAATTCGATTTGCCTCTCGATCTGAGCAACCTGACGCAGTACCAAGGTGTTATCGTCGCACCGCAGAACAAGCGCCAGTTTGGCCTCAAGACCGTGATCAAATTTTAAACTGATCTGATGACCTGACAGCTTTTTTGTATCTGTCGATTTGAAAGAAAGCGCCGGATCAGTGTTGGTGCTGGTTGGCACACGCGCCCGCCATCCGGGCTGGATCGGGCTACTGGGCGTGGCTTTGCTGGTGTGGCTGGGCAGTGGTGCAGCGTAGGCGCATGAGGTTCAACCCTCACCTGCTCGACCTGCCGTTGCAGGTGAATTGCAGGTGATAGCGGCCCACCGGTATATACCGATGGTCAGCTACCGCAATGAGAACCCCAACCTGCGCCCGCTTTGTGCGACGGTGCGCAGTTTTTTGCCCAGATGCCAATCGCGACGCTCATTACTTTTCCGCTTTGGGCATGTATTCCGGTTTGATGACGTTTTTCCAGCTTTCGCGCACGCGATCAGGCAACGCAACTTTCTCATCGACAGCGTGAAAAATGACATTCATGCAAGCCGGGTTGTCGAGGCACTCGCGCGTCAGCCTCGCCAGCCCGTCGCGCGTGACAGCGCCCACGGCGGTGCGGTCCTTGGTAAGTTTCGCCTGACCTGATTCCTTGAGTTCCATCGGCAGCAGCGTCAGATGGCGAATAATTGTGTAGGGCACGCCGCTGGCAACAACAATCTCTTCGGCCACGGTTTTTGAAGCTATGGCCTTGCGCTGGATCTCGAAGGCTTTCTCGACATAAATCAGGCCAGCACTATCGCCCGCACCTATCGCCCCATGCACGATCAATTGACGCACGCCGGTTGCGGCGGCCCACTTGGAGATGATGCGTTGGCTTTTTTCATAGAAGTCCTGCGAACCGTTGAAAGGAGCACTCGATGCATCGACCACGACGCGATACGACTTCTCCTTGAATACGCGTTCCATGTCGGCCTCTGACAACATGTCGCCAATCACGTATGACACCTTGACGCCGTCAAGCCGTGACCGGTTCGATGTCTGTCGTGCCAATACCGAAACGTTCTGCCCGGCTGCAACCAATACCTTGACGACCTCCGAGCCAAGCTGGCCCGTTCCGCCAAGGACGAGCACGCCCCCATCGGCTGCGCGCGCCGCAGGTGTGAGCGCAACAAAACTAAGAGTGAACGCAAGCAGGAACCGAATAAACTTATGTCGTGATAGTGCAGTGCTCGCCGCTGCGGCAGGAACGCGACCATGAGAAATAAAACTGGGTTTCATGTGCTCTCGCTTCTTTGTGTGGGCTACGACCATAATTTCCGCACAAGCGGACCCACCGCCCCTGGGGAATTTAGAATAGCGCTGACAGTCCATGCCGTCCGCAGGATCGAGGCCGGCCCTTCTGGATTGTGTTTCAGGTGGTTCGAGTAGCCAGAGCGTGCAGAGACACATGGCCCCATGACACTGCGACGCGTATGGCTATTCGTGCCTTCCCTGATGCATTGGGACTTACATTCCGCACATTGCCGGGCACATATCGGGGCAATTACCACCGCGTGTGACGGCTTTGGGTTCACTTCTGCGGTTTGAGTTCGATCAAGCACCGCTGCTCGTCACGGCGTTGTTCGGCGGCATCGATGATGCCATCGCCGATGCGCTTCTGGTGCGCGCCAAGGCCGAAGGTCCGCAAGTCGTGGGCACCGCCTATTATTCCAACGGTGACCGCGCCAGCGGCGAGTG
>JANLSL010000638.1:0-5444 GCA_031362385.1 Alphaproteobacteria bacterium
GGCCGAAGGGCGCATGACGGCCAGCCTTAAGGCCACCGCCATGGCCGACTTGGCCCAGCGTTTGGAAAGCACAATGGCCGCAGCCTTCCGGCTTGATGGTCTGTCGCTGTCGTTCGATGTGAAGACGCTGTGGCTTGAGGCTGAGAGTCTCAAACTCGGCAGCGCGCTCGCCCAAGGCATCAACCGGGCTGAATTGAATCCAGCGGCTAAATCCAGCCAGCAGATCAATGTGGTTTTTAATACCGCTGGTGGCTCTAGTCTGGTGACCGATCTGGCCCTCACCGGGGCCTTGCCTAAAATAATCACAGGCTCATCAATTGCCTCGCTCACACTGCCGCGCATCACGCTGGGCGGATATTTATCACAAGCGGGCGATGTCATCAGCGGGACCATGAAGCTTGGCTTGAGTGACGGCAGGCTGGCCCACCCGACGTTAGGTTTGGCCGATATTTCAGCCGAGCTTGGCTACAATGGAAAAGTCCTCAGCGGCCCGGCTTCTGCACGCTTGTTAGAAGCTGCTGACCCGAGCCGCCCCAAGAGCCTTGATCGCCTTGGCGCACTGCTAAAGTCAGACCTTACCTTTGATTCTGATTCGATTGATATTAAAGGGAAAATTACTTCTAAACCTGGCATAGAAATCGGCACTTTCAGCTATGCCCAGAATGGTACCTCCCCCGCCCAAGCCAGCCTTAAAATACCGCCGCGCACTTGGGCGGCGGAGCCTTCATTTATGGAAGCCTTCGGCCCCCTGGCAGCACTGACCAATACCACCGGAACTTTTGGGATCGAGGTTGCGGCAACGATGACGCCCAAGGCTGTCACCGGCACCACCAAAATGACGCTGGCAGATTTTGGGTTTGCGTCTGGTGCGCTGAGCATGAAAGGTATTAATGCCGCCTTTGAGCTTGATCAAATTTGGCCACCGCGTGCAGCCAAACCACAACGGCTATCATTCGGCCAACTGCTCGCTGGCGTTCCCTTCACTGAGGGCGATGTCACTGTCGCCCTGCCCGGCGACGGCACTGCGGTTGTCACCCAAGCCAACATCAAACTGGCAGGCGGCAGCGTGACCGGGAATGATCTTTTGATTCCGTTCGATGGCCGCGAGCAGGCTTTTGGGTTGGATGTCGCCAATGTCGATCTGGGTACTTTAGTAGCTGCCTTTTCCACCGACGGCCTGGCCGCCACTGGCAAACTGGCAGGCCGGCTGCCGCTCCGGCTTCAAAATAGTCGGCTATATATCGACAAAGGTCGCCTGGTCGGGCGCAACGGGAATATTCGCTATGCCCCGGCCAAAGCCCCTGCTGCCTTGGCCCAGGGCGGTGCCATCGTGATGCAAGCTTTAGCTGACTTCAAATACGACGAGGTGGCAGCCAACTTGAACGGCGACATCACCAAAGACTTAGCCATCAGCATTGGCCTGAAGGGCCGCAACCCAGGGCTTTATGGTGGCTACCCGATTGAGTTCAACCTCAACCTCGATGGGCCACTCAATCGGCTGGTGCGCGATGGTTTGTCGGGATACCGCATCCCCGATGACATCAAAACGCGGCTGGAACAAATCGGTGCAGGCAGCGCGCCCAAAGGCGAAAACTGAGTCGCACCTAAGAAAATAAAGCAGAAAATAAAAACGAAGCTCAAACCCAAAACCTCGCGCCGTAAGAAATGATTTGCTAGGGTGATTGCGGGACCGGGGGTTTTAGAATGAACTGTGTGCGAATTTCTATGCGGCTGTTGGCCGTGGCGGCATCGTTATTGGTATCAGCCTGTGCGCCCCTTGGCCCAAACTCGATCAGCCTCACCCGCCCGCTTTACAACGAAGCCGTCCAACAAACCGAAGCGCAGCAACTGCTGCTCAATATTGTGCGCCAGCGCTATAACGACCCTGTCATGTTTTTAGATGTGACCAGCATTTCCAGCGGCTCAAACCGCACGGTCAACACCAGCCTGTTGGCCAAAATCGTGCCCTCGGGCAAGGACGAGTTCACCAACGGCTTAGGCGCCAGTTACGGCGAGTCACCGATCATTTTCTATGCCCCCAATACGGGCGAGAAATTTGTGCGCCAAATGCTGACCCCGCTCGACTTGCGTACCATAACTCTCATTCTTCAGTCTGGCTGGAGCATCGAGCGCGTGCTGCTGGTCGCAGGTGAGTCGATGAACGCCATGCGCAATTTAACCGGCACGGGAGCGACTGCATCCGACAAAGCCACTGATGAACGTGACTACGCCGTGCTGGCCACAGCTTTGCGCGACCTTCAACGCAACGCAGATGTGGTCGTGGGCGTTGAGGCATCAGCCAAGGATGCACCGCCCAGCTTAACTCTTATTTTCTCCACCGCTGGCAAAGCCTCACCCGCCTATCAAAAAATTTGCCGCGCGCTGAACGTGGCCTGTGACGGCCGAACGGTCTACTTACGCCAAGGCATTGCCGCCAGCGCACCCAATGGCGATGCCGCCAACATTGCTACCCGGTCGATGTACGCGGCCATGTACTTTTTGTCGCAAGGTGTCGATATCCCGCCCGACGATGCCGCGCGCGGAGCGGCTGTGCAAAACCCGAATACAGGCCTGATGGCCGGGCGTAGTGGGTTATTTCATGTGCGCACGTCGGCAACCGAACCACAGCAAACCTCGGTCAAAGTGTTTTACCGCAATGCCTGGTTTTACATCCCCGACACCGATGCCGACAGCAAAGTGACCTTTGCATTGATGAGTATGTTCTTGATGCTGCAAGCGGGTGATGCTGCAAAGATCACGCCACTGATAGCGTTGCCCGCGATGTAGCAAGCGCTACGAAAGAGTGGCCTGCCGAAATAATTGGCCATAATGTATAAATTAGAAGTGCGCAGATAAAAAAACATCAAGCTGCGCATGGGGTGAGCTGGCGATGGAACAAGGGATTTTTAAGTTCATTTTGCGCTTCAGCGCAAAGGATCAGGTCATCCTTGTGGCCCTGGCGGCCTTGGCTTTGCCGCTTTTGTATCTGACGTTTGAATTGCCCAAGACCATCGTCAATCACGCCCTGAACTCAACTGAACAGTTCCCCAAAGTTATTTTGGGCACGCCGCTTGACCAAATTCCATATTTATTTGCGCTGTGCGGGGCATTCCTGGCGCTGGTGTTGATCAATAGCGCTATCAAGTTTTTCAGCTCAACGTTCAGGTATCGGGTGGGTGATCGCCTGCTGCGCCGCTTGCGCTATGACTTGGTTGAACGGCTGATGCGTTTTCCGAACAAAGAACTACGCAACACGTCTTCAGGTCAGGTTGTGTCGATGATCACGGCGGAAACCTCTAATCTTGGCTTCTTCATGGCCGAGGCTTTTGTGGTGCCTGCGGTCGCCATCGGGACCTTAGGCACCATTGTACTGTTCATGTTTATGCAAGACTGGATGATGGGCGTGGCGGCCATCGCCCTGTATCCGCTGCAGATTTACCTGTTTCCGCGCATTCAACGTCAGGTCAACACCTTGCAACGCCAAGAGGTGCTGGCCGTGCGCGGTATGGCAGACCGGGTGGGCGAGTTAGTGGCAGGTGCGCCTGAAATTCATGGCCACGATACCTCACAATATGAACTGGCCGGCGTGACGCAAAGGTTGGGTGCTATCTTTACACTGCGTGTTCAGATTGGCACCAAGCGCTATGTGGTGAGTGTGCTCAATCAATTCTTCGCGCAATTAACCCCATTCTTTTTTATGTCGATCGGCGGCTACTTGGTCATCATCGGCGATATTTCGCTGGGCTCGTTGGTGGCCGTGCTGGCTGCGTACAAAGACATGTACGCCCCCTGGAAAGATCTGATCGATTATTATCAAAAGGCCGAGGATGCCCGGGTTAAATATGATCAATTGAATGAGTACTTTGCTCCACCTGGCATCATGGACCGTGCGGTTATTTCGAGTGAGCCCTTACTCCTCGATTTCTCACGCGTGCAGTTGGTTGCGTCAAATGTTGTGGTCGAGGCTGAAGAGGGCGTGAAGTCAGTTGATGGTGCGACGGTCGCCTTGCAGTTTCCATTGCACGCCGCCATCGTTGGCGGCAGCGGCAGCGGGCGCGAGGAATTCGCCCGCCTGCTTGCCCGCCAAGTCCTGCCCCAGACCGGGCGCGTCCAACTCGGCGAGCAAGATTTAACCGCACTGCCCGACAGTGTGGCTGGCAGGCGCATTGGGTATGTGGGGCCGGATACATATTTAGGGTCCGGCACCATTCGCGACGTGCTGATTTATCCGCTGCTGCGCCGCCCTGCCCCCTCAGACCCTCATGATGCTTTGAATAAATTTGACGCCAGCGAAGCACAACGTACGGGCAATTCAACACATGATATCGCCGCCGATTGGATTGATTATGCAGCCGCCGGGTGCACGACCACCGACGACTTGCCCAAACGCATTGCAGAAGTTTTGCGCGCCGTTGATCTGGAGCGTGAGATTTACGATATCGGTATGCGCCGTACAGTTGACCCCACAGCTAAACCTGCACTGGCGGCGGGCCTGGTCACTGCGCGCAAACACTTGCGCGAACGCCTTCAGGCCAGCCAATTGACGGCTGCGGTCGAAACATTTGACCGCGCGTCCTACATTGCCAACGCCTCGGTTGCTGAGAATATTCTGTTTGGCACACCCATCGGCCCCACGTTTGCATTGGGCCGCCTGGGCGAGAACGAACACATGCTGCGCGTGATTGAGACTGTGGGCCTGACGCGCGAGTTTCTTGAGAAAGGTCGCAAACTTGCGACCATCATGGCTGATATTTTTCGTGATCTTGAGGCGGGCCATGAATTTTTCGAGCGCTTCAGCTTTATTCGCGCCGAAGACCTGCCTGAGTTCGATGTGATCTTGCGCCGGGTTGATACCGGCGGGTTAGATAATTTGCCATCAAACGAGCGCGCGAAGTTGATGGCACTTCCCTTTAAACTGATTGCCGCACAACACCATGTCGGTTTGATTGACGGCACATTCCAGGCCCGCATTTTAGCAGCACGTGAGGCGTTCGCGCGCGATTTGCCGCTTGAGCTGCGCACCGCCGTGCAGTTTTTTGATATCGACGCCTACAATGCCGCTGGCAGCGTCACCGATAACGTTCTGTTCGGAAAACTTGCGACCTCCAAAGCTGGCGGTGCCACGCAAGTCAGCGGTGTTGTCAGCGACGTGTTATCAGAATTGAACTTGTTCATCCCGATCCTTGAACTTGGCCTTGAGTACGACATTGGGGTCGGGGCTTCAAAGTTAACAACCACGCAGCGCCAGAAACTCGCCATTGCCCGCTGCCTGCTCAAGCGGCCTGATTTGTTAGTCATTAATGATGCCCTGTCTGCCCTTGAGCCCGCAGTGCAGGACCTGGTGTTTGCCAACATTCGAAACGAAATGGCTGGACGCAGCCTTGTGTTGCTCGAGCCAAGCGCTACCCGCGCTGGCGCACTTGACCGCGTGCTCACTATGGAAA
>JANLSL010000676.1:0-13448 GCA_031362385.1 Alphaproteobacteria bacterium
TCAGCAGCATGGGCAATGCTTTCCAAACGCGCAACATTTGAGGCAAAGCAGCCGACCGCAATGCGCCCGGTTTGGCGCGCGAACAAGTTGACCAATGCGGTGCGGACATCACGCTCTGAGCCTGCCTCACCTTCAGTGAACACGTTAGTCGAGTCACCAATCAAAGCCAAAATGTCTTCACGGCCAATCGCTTCGAGTTTTTTGAAATCAGTCGCCTCGCCGACCAGCGGATCTGGGTCAAACTTCCAATCCCCGGTATGAAATAATGTTCCATATGGCGTGCGGATAACCACTGCATTTGGTTCCGGGATGGAGTGCGTCAACGTCACGAATTCAATGTCAAACGGCCCAATCTGTGCGCGCCCGCTCAGGGGCAAGACATGGACCACCACCTCATCTGTTAAACCTGTTTCGGCAAGTTTGTTCTTCAGGAACTGTGCGGCGAATGGGGTTGCATATACCGGGCAGCGCAATTGCGGCCACAGATATGCAACAGCCCCCAAATGATCTTCGTGGGCATGTGTGATGACCAGACCATCAAGTTTTTTCCGCCGCTCCGAGATAAAGCTGGGGTCAGGCATGACCACATCAATCCCTGGCACAGTGTCATCGCCAAATGTGACGCCGCAATCAACCATCAGCCAGCGACCATCGCAGGCAAACAGGTTCATGTTCATGCCAATTTCGCCCGCCCCCCCGAGGGGGACAAACCACAGGCCCTGATCGAGCCCTTCAGGGATGGCGTAGGTCGAATCTTTTGCGCTGATGCGGTTCATGCTGTTGAGTTCCGGCGGTAGACTGCAAGCAGCCCGCGTAAAGTCAGGTCGCCGTCGATATGATCGATGACCTTGGCGGCCTCGGCAAACAAAGGCGCTAAGCCACCGGTTGCGATCACCTTCATGGGCTCAGCGCGCTCGGCCTTAATGCGCGCGACAAGCCCCTCAATCAGCCCGATATAGCCCCAAAACACGCCAGACGTCATGGCCGCAACAGTCGACGTGCCAACGACAGGGGCATTGCCTGGATGACGAACCGGAATGCGTGGCAGCAAAGCTGTCGCCATGTGGAGCGCTTCCATACTGAGGTTGATCCCAGGTGCAATCACGCCCCCGCAATACGCCCCTCCCGCATCCACAACATCAAAAGTCGTCGCAGTTCCAAAATCAATCACGATTGATGCTTCTTGAAAGAGTGCATGTGCCGCGATGACATTGACGACCCGATCAGCGCCTACTTCACGTGGATTGTCGACTTTTATTTCTGCGCCCAGGTCTAACCCTGGTTCACCAATAAATTTCGGCGTGCAGCCAAAGTACTTCTCGCACAGCTTGCCTAAGTCAAAATTGCGCGCAGGGACAACCGAGGCAACAATTGCCGCGCGCACGGCCGTGGGCTGTACATCATCGTGCTTCATGACTTGAGTCAGCCAAATGCCAAACTCGTCGGCTGTTTTGTCGGTTTTTGTTGCCGCACGCCATTGGCCACGCAGGGCATCGCCCTCAAACACGGCGAAGACGATGTTGGTATTTCCGCAATCAATCGCGAGCAGCATTACATTTCCATCACGAGAAGATCACATCGCCTGCCAGAATGCGCCGGCGCTGACCTGAGTTTTCTTGGAGCACCAGCGCACCATCAATATCGATGTCAATGTACCGACCACTTACTGTTTCAGAAGGCAGTTGCACCCTAATGCTTTCATTCAGACCAGCCGCATGATCCAGCCAAAACTGGCGAATGGGTGCGAACCCTTGCTGACGCCAGACCTCAAGATAATGCGCTAATTGCTTGGCCAATGCTTCCAAAGCCTGAACACGGCTAATATGCCCGCCATGCTCGGCCAAGGACGTGATCGGATACGGAGCCTGGGGTAAAGTGACTGGAACAAGATTGAGGCCGATGCCTAACACCACATAAATGCCAGCCGTATCTGGGGCGTGTGTTGTTTCCAATAAAATCCCTGACACTTTAGACCCTTCGAACAGCACGTCATTGGGCCACTTGCAGCGCAACGCATCATCTGAGCCTCGATCAGGCAACAGCACTTGAATTGTTGCAATCACCGCCACCGCAGCCACAAAACCCAGCTCGGATGCCCGCGTGAAGCCTTCAGGTGATTCAATCAGAAACGAAGCATAAAGATTGCCCACCGGGCTGGCCCATGCCCGCCCCGACCGCCCCCGACCAGCAGTCTGAGCCTTGGCCGTAACGATAAGCCCCTCAGCGGCTTCGGTTCCCGCTTCAACCATGCGGCGCAAAGCAGAGTTTGTACTGTCGAGGACATCAAAAGCCATCACCCGCCATCCTTGTGGGAGACGGGTCTGAGGTGACGCGCTGGTTGCGGAAATGCTGGCGTGGGCCACGCCCGACCTTTCTCAGCCGAACGACAGCGCCTTGGCAGCGGTTTCAGCACCACCGACAAAGGGCGCGGAGGCGATAAACAACACCAACATCAACACGCTGCAGGCGGTCATAATCAAGCCAGTGGCAGTGTCGGGGCGGTCGAAGGCTTCTCCAGGTTTATCGAAGTACATAATTTTGATCAGGCGCAGATAGTAGTACGCCGCAATCACGCTCGCCAACAAGCCAAATACCGCAACCGCAATCATGCCTGCGTTCACAGCGGCGATGAAAATATAAAACTTGCCCAGGAAGCCGGCCAAAGGCGGAATTCCTGCCATCGAAAACATCAATGTTGCCAACGCAAGCGCAATGCCGGGGTTCGTCTTAGAGATGCCCGACAGGTCTTTAATATCTTCAACGGCGCGGCCATTGATGCGCATCGACAAGATAACCGCGAACGTGCCCAAATTCATAAAGATGTAAACGAGCATATAAAAAAGCATGCCGCGCGCGCCCTCAGTCGTGCCTACCGCAAGACCGATCAGCGCGTATCCAACATGCCCGATGGAGCTATAGGCCATCAGTCGTTTGATATTGGTTTGAGCCACAGCCGCGACTGCACCCCAGCCCATCGACAGCAGCGAGATAAAAACCAGTACCTGTTGCCATTGGCCGATGAGTGACGCGAAAGGCCCAGCTAAAACTTGGAGAAACAGCGACAGCGCTGCCACCTTGGGCGCAACCGAGAAGAACGCAGTAATTGGCGTTGGTGCGCCTTCGTAGACGTCGGGCGTCCACATGTGGAAAGGCACCGCGGAGACCTTAAAGGCCAAGCCTGAGATGACGAAGACAATACCAATGATCACGCCTAAGTGCATTTGGGGCGCAGAAGACATCGCGGCTGCAAGGCCGTCAAAAGATGTTGTTCCGCCAAAGCCATAGATCAGCGATGAGCCATAGAGCAACAATCCAGAAGCCAATGCCCCCAGGACAAAGTATTTCACACCTGCTTCGGTCGAGCGCAAGTTGTTACGGTTGTAGGCAGCAAGCACATAGAGTGCCAGACTTTGAAGCTCAAGGCCAACATACAGCGAGATCAGGTCGTTGGCTGAGATCATCATCAGCATGCCCAGCGTTGCGTACAAAACAATCACCGGCAATTCAAAGCGGGCAATTTGTTCTTTTCGTACCCACGCATTAATCAGCCACAGCGACACTGCCGACCCGATGAGCGTTAGGATTTTTGCAAATGATGTAAAGCCATTGACAACAAACATACCATTAAACGTTTTTGTCGGACCTTGAGGGCCCGTGACAATCAATCCCGCGGCAATGGCCATAGCAATAATCGCCAGCCAGCTCAGCAGGCCGGTTGAGTCGTTCTTGCGGAACACGCCAATCATCAACAGCACCATCCCCGCAAGTGCAAGGAACACCTCAGGGTATGCTGGGACGAGGTCGGGGATCGCGCTCATGGAAATTCCTACTTCACCAACGCCGCAGTGGCAGCGTTGTAATGAGCCAACAGATTATCAACCGAGACACTCATCACATCCAAAACCGGCGCTGGGTAGACGCCCATCCACATCACAACAACGATAATGGGAGCCAGGATGATGATCTCGCGCGGCTCAAGGTCGACCATCGCCTTCACATCGTCTTTCGTCAGTTCGCCGTACACAACACGGCGATAGAGATAGAGCATATAAGCCGCACCAAGGATAACGCCCGTGGCAGCCAACAACGAAACCCAGGTGTTGACTTGGAACGCACCTGCAAGCACCAGGAATTCGCCAACGAAACCAGAGGTTCCCGGCAACCCAACAGACGCCAGCATGAAAATCATAAAGGCGAAAGCATACTTTGGCATGTTGTTGACCAACCCACCATAGCGCGCGATCTCGCGGGTATGCAGACGGTCGTAAACCACGCCGACGCAGAGGAACAATGCCCCGGAGACAACTCCGTGTGAGAGCATCTGGAAGATCGCGCCCTCCACGCCTTGCTTATTGGCGGTAAAAATACCGATGGTCACATAACCCATGTGGGCAACCGAGGAATAAGCGATCAATTTTTTCATGTCCTCTTGCACTAACGCCACCAGCGAGGTGTAGATGACCGCAATCACCGAAAGCGCAAACACCAATGGTGTGAAATAAACGCTAGCCTCAGGCAGCATAGGCATCGAGAACCGCAAGAATCCGTACCCGCCCATTTTCAGCAATACACCCGCCAGAATGACCGAGCCCGCCGTTGGCGCATCAACGTGTGCATCAGGCAGCCATGTATGCACCGGCCACATCGGCACCTTCACCGCAAACGAAGCAAACATGCCCAGCCACAACCACATTTGCATGTCGGAGGCGAACTTGGTGTTCATCAGGGTTGGGATGTCGGTTGTGCCAGCTTGCAGATACATCGCCAGCAAGGCCACCAACAAAAGCACCGAGCCCGTCAGTGTATAAAGGAAAAATTTGAACGCCGAATAGACGCGCCTGCCCCCGCCCCAGATGCCAATGATCAAGAACATCGGGATCAGCACGCCCTCGAAGAAGACGTAAAACAAAACCATGTCGAGGGCGCAGAACATACCCACCATCATGGTCTCTAGCACCAGGAACGCGACCATGTACTCGCGCACCATTTTTTCAATGGAGTGCCAACTGGCGAGAATACAAATGGGCGTCAGGAATGTTGCAAGAATGACAAATGGCATGGAAATACCGTCAACGCCTAAGCGATAAGCGATTTTGTACTGCGGCAACCAATCAACTTTTTCTTCAAACTGGAAAGCGGCTGTTGAAGCGTCAAACCCGAACCAAATGGTGAGTGAGAGCAAGAAGGTCGTGAGCGTTACCAACAGCGCCACTTGGCGCGACTGTTGTGCAACAACGGCCTCTTCACCACGGATCGATAAAATGATCAAAGACCCGACAATCGGCAGCAGGGTGATGACCGAGAGGATCGGCAAGTCGTCGAGGAATGTGACCAGGGCGCTCATACCTTAACCCGCCCTGCCCGCTACAAACCACGTCACAAAAACTGCAATACCAACAATCATGGCAAAGGCGTAGTGATACAGGTAACCAGACTGAACCGCGCCCAAACGTTTGGCAGCGCGCGTCACCAAGGCAGATAAGCCGTCGGGCCCATAGCCATCGATGATGAAGGTGTCCCCACCCTTCCAGAACCACTTTCCAAAACGGAACACGTTTTTGGTGAGGATGAAGTCATAGACTTCGTCGAAGTACCATTTGTTGAGCAGGAATTGGTACACGCCTGGGAAAGCGCCCGCGATTTTTGCCGGCAAATCAGTGCGGCGGATATACAGGAAATACGCCAGCAAAATGCCCGAAAAACTGACAACCAATGGCGACGCCACAACCCATCCCGGCACATGGTGCGCAAGTTCAATGGCGTCATGACCAGCCCGCATACCGATGGCCTCACGCCAGAACTCTGCGCGCCCTTCGCCCACAAAGTGTTCGTGACCCAAATAGCCCGCGAACAATGCGCCCAAGGCCAAGCCCCCCAGTGGAATGGTCATGATCAATGGGCTTTCGTGGACATGCTCCATGGTGTGGTGGTCAGCGCGTGGTTTGCCATGGAACGTCAGAAATAACAGCCGCCACGAGTAAAAGGCGGTCATGAAGGCCGCAGCGAGGCCCAAAATGAAAGCCAGACGCCCAGCGGCTGAGCCAGAGCCATAGGCCGCTTCAATGATCATGTCTTTGGAGTAATAGCCTGCAAAAAATGGAATACCGGCCAACGCCAGACTGCCAATCCACATGACTGTGTAGGTGAATGGGATTTTCTTCCAAATGCCACCCATTTTGCGGATGTCTTGCTCGTCCGACATGGCATGAATGACCGAGCCAGCACTGAGGAACAACAATGCCTTGAACCACGCATGCGTCATGAGATGGAAAATGCCAGCTTGATAGGCCGACACGCCGCACGCAAAGAACATGTATCCAAGCTGCGAGCAGGTTGAGTACGCAATGATGCGCTTGATGTCGTTTTGTACGCAGCCAATGGTGGCGGCGAAAAACGCAGTGCTTGCGCCGATCAGTGTCACAACAGTCAGCGCATCGGGGGCTAATTCAAACAATGGCGACATACGGGCCACCAGAAATACGCCAGCGGTGACCATGGTGGCCGCATGAATAAGTGCCGAGACCGGTGTAGGGCCTTCCATCGCGTCAGGCAGCCACGTGTGCAGGAATAACTGGGCCGACTTACCCATAGCGCCCACAAACAACAGCAGGCAGATAATCGTCATGGCGTGCCAATCGCGCGAAAAGAAGTGCACGCTGGCATCTGCTTTCGCCGGGGCGGCTTGGAAGATCACATCAAAGCCAACTGCGTCAAACAAAACATAGATGCCAAAGATGCCCAGCAAGAACCCGAAGTCACCAACACGATTAACCACGAAAGCCTTTATCGCAGCGGCACAGGCCGAGGGTTTTTTGTACCAAAAGCCGATGAGCAGGTAGGAGACAACGCCCACCCCTTCCCAGCCGAAGAACAACTGCACAAGGTTATCGGCCGTCACCAACATCAACATTGCAAACGTAAACAACGATAAATAAGCCATGAATCGTGGTTGGCTATCGTCATGATGCATATAGCCAACAGCATAGATGTGAATCAGCGTCGAAACACACGTGACAGTCATCACCATCACTGCTGACAGCGTATCAAACCGCAGCGCCCAATTGGCTTCGAAAGTGCCTGATGTCAGCCAGGTGGCAACGGGCAGAACTTGATCTTTCCCGCCCAACGCAACTTCAGAAAATATTGGTATCGAGCAAAGTGCGGCAATACCAACGCCCAGGCAGGTAACGATATGCGCACCACGATCACCAATCACACGACCAAAAAAGCCTGCGACGAAAGCGCCGAGCAAGGGCAAAAATATGGCAAGGTAGTACGTCACGGGCGCCCTAGCCTTTCATCTGATTGATGTCTTCGACCTCAATCGAGCGGCGGTTGCGGTAGAACACCACAACAATGGCAAGCCCAATGGCTGCCTCGGCCGCAGCGACGGTCAGCACGAGCATGGTGAACACCTGCCCGGCGAGGTCGTTGAGAAATGACGAGAACGCAACAAGGTTGATATTCACAGCCAGCAACATCAACTCAATCGACATCATGATGACGATAAGGTTTTTGCGGTTCAGGAAAATACCAAAAATGCCCAGCGTGAACATCATTGCGCTGACAGTCAGATAATGGCTGAGGCCAACGTGCAGGAAGCCGCTTTCCATTATGCGATTCCCTTGCCGGTCTGAACCTTCACAATCTCAACCGTATCTTTGGCACTGCGATTGACTTGATCTGAGATGACCTGCTTGCGCACACCTGGGCGGCGACGCAAGGTCAGCACGATTGAGCCAATCATGGCCACCAACAGCACCAGGCCCGAAGCCTGGAACACATACACATACTGTGTGTAGAGGATACGACCCAAAGCTTCAGTGTTCGGAATTTGTGTCAGGTCGGGCGTGGGCGCTAACCGCAACGCTTCAGCCTGGGGCGACATCACCCACCCGCCATAAACCAACGCAAGTTCAACAAACAACACCACGCCGATAAATGCGCCCACCGGCAAATACTTCATGAACCCTTCGCGCATCATGGCAACATTGATATCGAGCATCATCACCACGAATAGGAACAACACTGCCACCGCGCCGACGTAAACCACGACCAAAATCATGGCCACGAACTCAGCACCCAGCAGCACAAACAACCCAGCTGCATTGAAGAACGTGAGGATCAGCCACAACACCGAATGCACAGGGTTACGCTGAAAAATGACATTCAGCGCCGAGATGATCGCGACGGCAGAAAACAAATAAAAGGCGAGTGAGGCGACGATCATCTCTGCATTACCTATACGGCGCGTTCAACTCGAGACGCTTCGCCAATTCTTTTTCCCACCGGTCGCCGTTCGAGAGCAATTTGTCTTTATTGTACAGCAGCTCTTCTCGCGTTTGGGTGGCGAACTCGAAATTCGGGCCTTCGACAATGGCATCCACCGGGCAGGCTTCTTCGCAGAAGCCGCAGTAGATGCACTTGGTCATGTCGATGTCATAACGCGTGGTGCGACGGCTGCCGTCATCGCGCGGCTCGGCCTCAATGGTGATGGCTTGGGCTGGGCAAATGGCTTCGCACAGTTTGCATGCGATGCAGCGTTCTTCGCCGTTCGGATACCGGCGCAGCGCATGCTCACCGCGAAAGCGCGGGCTAAGCGGCCCCTTTTCGTAGGGATAGTTCAGCGTAACTTTGGGGCCGAACATGTATTTCAATGTCAGTCCCATGCCCTGGATAAGTTCCCACAGCAGGAACGAGCGGGCGGTGCGGTCTAAGAATGCCATGCTTTCCTCCCTTATGCTGGAACGCGGCCGGTGTAGACCAAGTAGCCCGCAGTCAAGACCAACCATACCAGTGACAACGGCAGAAACACTTTCCAACCCAGGCGCATCAGTTGGTCGTAACGATAACGCGGGAACGTGGCGCGCACCCAAATCATCAGGAACAAGCAGAACGAGATTTTAAGTGCAAACCACACGATGCCAGGAACCGCATTCAGGACTGCAACATCGAAAGGTGGCAACCAGCCCCCCAAGAAAAGAATACTGACGATGCCAGACATCATGATCATGTTGGCGTATTCGCCTAAGAAAAACAGAGCGAATGACATCGACGAGTATTCGGTCATGAACCCAGCGACGAGTTCAGACTCTGCCTCTGGCAAATCAAATGGATGCCGATTGGTTTCAGCCAAGACCGAGACAAAGAAAATCACGAACATCGGCAAATGAGGAATGCAGTACCACATGCCTTTTTGCGCCATGACGATTTCAGACAGGTTCAAACTACCCGCCGTCATCAGCACCGAGATCATGATAAAACCAATCGAGACTTCGTAACTCACCATCTGAGCGGCTGAGCGCATGGCGCCTAAGAATGCATAACGGCTATTTGAGGCCCACCCCGCCATGACAATGCCGTACACACCGAGTGACGAAACTGCGAACAGGTAGAGAATTCCGACATTGATATTGGAGATCACCATGCCTGCGCCCACGGGAATGACCGCCCAGGCGATCATGGCCAGTGAGAACGTCACCATCGGGGCCAAGAAAAACACCACAGGGCTGGAGCCGGTGGGCAGCACGGTTTCTTTGGTCAGCGACTTAACAGCATCAGCGAACGGCTGGAGCAAACCAAACCAGCCCACGACGTTGGGGCCAATGCGCATCTGCATGGCGCCAATGATGCGCCGTTCGGCATAGGTCACATAAGCAACCGCGACCAACAGCGGCACAACGAACAACAGTATCTTGCCCAGGATCCAGGCAAACGGGATAAAGTATCCATCAACAAACTCAGCCATGGGTGCCGGTCCTTGGCTTAGCACCCATCACGAATTCCTCGGCGCATTGGGCCATGGTGCGTGACGCGCGGCTAATGGGATCGGTCATGTAGTAATTCTTGATCGGGTAAGTGAAGCCAGTTGCTGAAATCGCGCCCGGCACGCCGAAAGGTTTCCATTCTGCTTTGGTCACGCCGTCGATGGCAGCAAAGATCGGGTGAGCTGCGCGCATGCCAGCGCGCACTTGATCGAGTGAGTCAAATGCGAGCTTCTGACCCAAGGCTTCTGACAATGCGCGAATGATGGTCCAGTCTTCACGCGCATCACCCGGCGGAAATACCGCGCGCTCCGCCCGTTGCACGCGGCCTTCGGTGTTCACATAGGTGCCGCTTTTTTCGGTATACGCCGCACCGGGAAGCACGACATCGGCACGGTGCGCGCCACGGTCACCATGGTGGCCTTGATAAATGACAAACGCTTTGCCCAACTTGGCGGTGTCGATTTCATCGGCACCAAGCAAAAAGACGACCTCAATCTCGCCCCTGCCCGCAGCTTCCACTATAGCGCGCGTGTCTTTGCCACCTGCCCCTGGTACGAAGCCCACATCAAGACCACCAACACGAGCAGCAGCGGTATGCAGAACGTTAAAGCCGTTCCAGCCCTCTTTCACGGTGCCGGTTTGTTCGGCGACACGGCGCGCTGATTCAAGAATAGCTGCGCCATCGGGTCGCGTGAGTGCCGCCATACCCAAAATAAGCATGGGGTTTTTGGACCCCTCGGGTGGTTTGCAGGCGGCCATCAAATCTGGTGACGCACCAACCCAATGGTATGGATAGGTGAGATCAAGTTTCTCACCAATCACGCCAATGCTAAATCCGCCGCGTAAATAGCGTTTACGAATACGGGCGTTGATAATCGGCGCTTCCTTGCGAGGGTCTGCGCCAACAATCAACAGCGCATCGGCCTGGTCGATTCCTGCGATGCCACTGTTGAAAAGGTAAGACGCCCGCACGCTTGGATCGAGTGCTGCGCCATCTTGGCGACAATCGAGGTTGGAGCTGCCCAGCGACGTCATCAATTGCTTCAAGGCGAACATCGCCTCGGCATCAACGAGGTCACCCGCCAATGCGGCAATTTTCGTGCCAGGCACATTTTTGACTTTGGCGGCAATGGCAGCGAACGCTTCAGCCCAGGTGGCCTCTTTCAGCTTGCCATGAGCGCCACGCACATAAGGCTTATCAAGGCGCTGATTTTGCAACCCATCACACGCATGACGGCCTTTATCTGACAGCCACTCTTCGTTCACGGCTTCATTGAGGCGTGGCAAGACGCGCATGACTTCGCGACCGCGCGCATCTACACGCACGGCTGAACCCACGGCATCCATGACATCAATCGTTTCGGTTTTGCGCAATTCCCACGGGCGGGCTGAGAACGCATAAGGCTTGCTGGTCAAAGCGCCCACGGGGCACAAGTCGACCACATTGCCCGACAATTCGGAACTGAGTGCCTTTTCGAGATATGTGGTGATTTCCATATCTTCGCCGCGCCCCGTGGCACCCAACTCGGGCACACCAGCAACTTCGGTCGCGAACCGCACACAGCGCGTGCAGTGAATGCACCGCGTCATGATCGTCGAGACCAAAGGCCCCATGTTCTTGTCTTTGACTGCGCGTTTGGTTTCATCAAAACGCCCGCGATCAGAACCATACGCCATGGCTTGGTCTTGCAAATCGCACTCGCCACCCTGGTCACAAATCGGGCAATCGAGCGGGTGATTGATCAGCAAAAATTCCATCACGCCATTGCGCGCTTTGTTGGCTTTGTCCGAGCGGGTGTGAACCACCATGCCCTCAGCCACCGGCATTGCGCACGAGGCAACCGGTTTGGGTGACTTCTCAACTTCAACCAAACACATGCGGCAATTGCCCGCGATGGAAAGACGTTCGTGGTAACAGAAGCGCGGAATCTCAACGCCAGCCAGCTCCGCCGCCTGAATAATTGTGGTGTTGGGCGGAACTTCGACTTGCTTGCCGTCAATGGTGAGTTTGGTCATGGCGGTTCTTTCACGCGGCCTTGGCGCTAGCGCGAACTTTGGTATCGCGGTAGGCGTTGATGCGGCGCTCAAGTTCCGGCTTGAAGTGGCGGATCAAGCCTTGGATCGGCCAAGCTGCTGCATCGCCCAGCGCACAAATGGTGTGGCCTTCAACTTGGTAGGTCACGCGCTCAAGCGTATCTATTTCACCCAGCGTTGCCTCGCCCGTCACCATGCGCTTCATCACGCGGGCCATCCATCCAGTGCCTTCGCGGCACGGTGTGCATTGGCCGCAGCTCTCGTGTTTATAAAATGCCGACAAGCGCGCAATGGCCGCGACGATATCGGTGGACTTATCCATCACCATCACTGCTGCTGTGCCCAAGCCCGACTTCACGTCGCGCAGGGCATCAAAGTCCATCAACACCGTGTCGCAAATTGATCTCGGCAACACGGGTACTGAGGCTCCGCCTGGGATGATGGCCAGCAAATTATCCCAACCACCGCGCACACCGCCAGCATGTTTCTCGATCAATTCTTTCAGCGGGATGCTCATGGCATCTTCGACGTTGCACGGGTTATTCACGTGGCCTGAAATACAGAACACTTTCGTGCCGGTGTTGTTGGGCCGTCCGAAACCGGCGAACCACGATGCACCACGACGTAAAATGGTTGGTGCAACGGCGATACTTTCCACATTGTTCACAGTCGTCGGGCAGCCATAAAGGCCAACGCCCGCCGGGAATGGCGGCTTTAAGCGCGGTTGGCCTTTTTTGCCTTCCAGGCTTTCGATCAATGCGGTTTCTTCTCCGCAAATATAGGCTCCTGCCCCGCGATGCAGGTAAAGATCGAATTTCCAACCCGACCCGCAGGCATTGTCACCGATCAAACCAGCGGCATAAGCTTCGTCAATCGCGACTTGAAGGTTGGACGCTTCGTTATAAAACTCGCCGCGAATGTAAATATAGCACGCGTGCGCCTTCATCGCGAAACTCGCGATCAGGCACCCCTCCACCAACTTGTGGGGGTCAAAGCGCAGCATATCGCGGTCTTTGCAGGTGCCCGGCTCGCCTTCGTCGGCGTTCACCACCAAATAGTGTGGTCGGTCGCTTTCGGTTTTGGGCATAAACGACCACTTTAATCCGGTCGGAAAGCCCGCGCCGCCCCGGCCACGCAAGCCTGATCGTTTCATCTCATCGATGATCCACTCAGCTCCCATGCTCAAAATCTCTTTGGTCCCATGCCAATCACCACGCGCCTTGGCCCCAGCCAAACGCCAGTCATGGTGGCCATAAAGATTAGTAAAGATGCGATCTTTGTCTGCAAGCATCGGTTCTACTCAGGTTTTAGGCGCAGCGGCTTTGGCCGCAGCGTCGGCTTTAGCTTTCTCGAACGCGGCTTTAGCAGCGCCCAAGTCTTGCATTGGGGCAGGATTGGGTTCGTCAGTCAAACTTGTGAACGTGCCCAAGGGCGCTGAATGTACGCGGCCATTTTGCGGACCATGCTTTGGTTTTTCACCGCGCTTCAACGCATCGATAATTTTGACAATCGAAACGGCGTCGACGTCTTCGAAGTAGTCATCGCCAATTTGCGCCATGGGCGCATTGACGCAAGCCCCGGCGCACTCGACTTCCATCAAACTGAATTGGCCATCGGCGGTGCGTTCACCCAAACCAATACCCAGCT
>JANLSL010000023.1:0-1836 GCA_031362385.1 Alphaproteobacteria bacterium
GCTTCGAGGTTGCTTCCCAACTGACGGCCTTGACCCCGTTCTCGCAAAACTCGAACGACGAGGTATGCTTGGGGTCGCCCCATGCGCAGCCAGGGCAATCAAACCCCTCGGGCTGGTTCACACTCAGCAGTGTTTTGGCGCTGGTGATTGGATTACCCGCGTCCAATAAGTGTTTGGCACTGGACGTCAGCGCTGCCCAGCCGCCAGCAGGACCACTAAATGGTTCACTTGCGGAATGTTGAGTCACGGTTATGGTCTTTGCATAATGTCATCAAGGATTTGAGTCTCATGCGGTTTAGGCTGCTGATCATAGCATGTGTCGCAGGCTTCGCGCTGGCAAACCCGCATCATGCCCAAGCCTTTGGTTATGACGGGCACCGGGTTGTGTGCGCCATTGCGTGGGATGGCTTGCGGCCCAGGGTGCGCGAAAAAGTTGCGGCCATTATTGGGCGTAGTGTGCCCGGCAAAACGGGCCGTGCGGCCTTTGCCGAAAGTTGTTTGTGGGCTGATACGTTGGGCCTCACGCGGCCTGAACTGCGGCCCGAGCACTACATCAATGTGCCGCGTGGTGCGGCCAGAATTGATATGGACCGTGATTGCCCACCCGACAAAAAGTGCGTCCTGCGCGCCATTGAGTTCTGGCAACTGGCGTTACGTGCGGCGACCACCCGGGATGCGCGCCGCGATGCCTTACGATTTATAAGTCATTACGTTGGCGATATTCATCAACCCCTGCACACCGGCTATGTCGATGATCTGGGCGGCAATGCCATTAAGGGCACGTACGTCGGCAAGCAGATTAATCTGCACGCCGTGTGGGACTACGGCATGATGGAAGCAACAGCCGAGCCGTGGGCCAAGATGGTGCGCCGCCTTGAGCGCGATATCACGCGTTCCAACCGGCGCTCGTGGACCGTGACCGGACCAGGTGCCTGGGCCGATGAGTCCTTCATTGGTGCCCGTAGCCCCCAAGCGCTTTATACGCCTGAGACCGCGGGATTTAGTTTTGATGCAAGTTACGGCACGGCTAATTTGCCGATCATTGAAGAGCGCTTGAAAATGGCGGGCGTGCGATTAACACAAGTCCTTGAACGCACGCTCACTTCACCGCGCCGCTGAAACCGGGGGACGGCCCGGCACGATCCCACCGTGAATCACCTGGCCTTGATATCCTTTGCTTTGCCTTCGTGGGCTTGTTCCGCTTGTTAATGTCGATAATTAACAGCCATACCGGGGCGGTATATACCGGTATTCATGCGCACGGCATGTTGAAGCACTCAAGATCGCGATGACGGCAATCAAGTGCAATGTCACCGAAATCGTGTCACCGAAATCGTGCAGCTTTATTTCCCGGCGGCGCGCTGGCGCACAACAACAAACAGAATGACCGCAATCGCGACGGCATAGACACTGTCAATCACGGGGGCGAGTTCAAGATAGGTCATAGGACATCCTCTATAACGAGAGCACGCCGCGCTTCAAATTAAGCCCACGCGGCAAGCTTTCGCGGTTATCCACCCAACACAACTACAACGCCTGGGGGGTGTTCGGGGTTGCAGCCGAAAATGTGGGAGCGCATGATCGCCCCCCTGATGTATCGGAGCGCGCGCAACACATGGCTGATTCCAGGGCTTTGGCAGAACTGAAAGAGTCTGATGCCACCGGCACGCTTGCTGATATTTACAGCGATATTCGCGTGTCGCTGCGCGTGCCCATGGTGAATCTCATTTTCCGCCACATGGCCACCGTGCCAGGGTGTTTGGAATGGGTCTGGGCCATCATGGCGTTGGCCTGGGCCACCAGGCGACCTGACGCATACAACGGGCCAATGCTGGC
>JANLSL010000055.1:0-1522 GCA_031362385.1 Alphaproteobacteria bacterium
TGCTCTACGGCTGTGGGCTTCGTATCGGAGAAGCACTGGGCCTGACGTGCGCCGATGTACCCAAAGGCGATACCTTGCGCGTCATCGGCAAGGGGCGCAAAGAGCGCATTGTTCCTGTGCTGCCGGTGGTGCGCGAAGCACTCAAAGAATACCGAAAATTATGCCCCTATGCGCCCGAGGCCGAAGCCCCGTTGTTTGTTGGCGCGCGGGGCAAACCGCTGAATCCTGGCGTCGTTCAACGCCAACTTCGAGTGGTGCGTGGCCTGCTGGGCCTTGATGTCACCGCAACACCGCATGCGTTGCGCCATAGCTTCGCCACCCACTTGCTAGCCAAAGGTGGCGATTTACGCACCATTCAAGAGTTGCTGGGCCATGCCTCGCTCTCAACGACGCAGCGCTATACTGCGGTTGATGCAGCACAGTTGACCAAGGTGTATCGCCAAGCGCACCCACGCGCGAAGCTGAACTAGGTCAATCCGAGATTCACCGCAACACACCCCCCTTCACCTCGATCCTCTCCCCCCGGAAGTCGGGTGGAGAGGAAAAGTATTTTATAACCCTCGCCCCCAACTTTTGGGGGAGAGGGATGCGCAGCGTTTGGAGCACGACCGAACAAGCCACGGCTGAAGGTAATGGTCGACCATACTTTTTCAAAAGCATCGGTTGTCAGTTCTTGGGGAACCAGGCCGATTTTGCTGCGCGTCATGCGGTAGTGGCGTGCGTGATCATGCCCATCGACGCTCACTGTGCCGCTCGAAGCTGTGACAAGGCCACAAATAATATTGATAAGTGTCGTTTTGCCCGCACCGTTTGGCCCCAGCAGGGCGAAGATCTCACCCCGGTTAATATCGAGTGTAATCGGCTTGAGCGCCACAAGGCCCGACGCATAGGTTTTAGTGAGATTGGATATTGAGATTATCGCAGTCATTGCGCCTTAACCCCAAGGCCCGCGTGTTCCGCCCGCGCGCGGGACCGAGCCACCACGCCGGATGATGAGCGGCCGTTTTTCCAGCGCAAAGGGCTTGGTTGATGCAGGCGCAAACACCGCAACAGTGGGGCGCTTAAAGAAGAACACAAACGCCGCACCTGCGACAAACCCACCAATGTGCGCCATGAACGCCACGCCAGGTTGCCCGGGATCAACGTTCATCGTACTGAGTAATTGCATGCCGAACCATCCGCCGAGCACCAAGAATGCCGGAAGATTCCACACCGAGAAGTAAATGATAAACCACACAAACACGCGAATATTGGCGCGCGGATAAAGCACCAAATACGCCCCCAGGACTCCTGAAATAGCACCCGATGCACCAATCATCGGCACTTCTGAGCCAGGTGCGGCAATGGTTTGTGCCAACGCTGCCGCAACACCGCACAGCAGGTAAAACATCAGGTATCTGATGTGGCCTAACGAGGCCTCAAGGTTATCGCCAAAAATCCAGAGGTAGCCCATATTTCCGAGTAAGTGCATCCACCCGCCGTGCATGAACATTGAAGTGAACATGGTCAACAGCGCAGGCGG
>JANLSL010000057.1:0-4884 GCA_031362385.1 Alphaproteobacteria bacterium
GGCAGGCGCTGCAACAGGTGTTGGGCGAGCCACACTGGCAGTTGTCGCAACTACTGCCGTCTTGGCTTGCCCTGCATACTCATTGCGCTCATGGCCGTTGCTTTGGGCTGCAATTAAGCTTGCTAATGGTTGAAATGAATCGGTATGGCCAATCGGGAACACGCCTAACATGGGCGCGATGCGGGCAATGATGTTGCCAGCCGTGGGTGCAGCGTTCCAACCAGCCGTGGCGAAGTTGTAGGTTTCTTTGCTGCCCTTGGGCTCATCGAGCACGACTAACACCACATACCGTGGCGCGTCGATGGGGAATGCTGAGACGAACGAGGTGCGCAGCGAGCTTTCCAAATATGCGCCGCGTTTGGATACTTTTTCAGCCGACCCCGTTTTGCCGCCGACCAAGTAGCCTTTCACGTCTGCTTGTTTGCCCGATCCCTCAAGCACAATCATGCGCATCAGGGCGCGCATGGCATCAGACGTTTTCTGCGACAGCACTTGATGACCCTCGGGCTTGGCGCCGGGTTCGTGCTTTAAAACCGAGGGTGCATATAACACCCCACCATTGACCAATGCACTCACTGCCGAGACCACGTTTACAGGCGTCACAGAAATGCCGTGGCCGTATGAAATCGTAATCGTATTAATATCACGCCAGGTGCGCGGGAATTGTGGCTTACCAACTTCCGGCAGTTCTAATGCGGCAGGCGTCAGCAGGCCGAGTTTGCGCAAGAACGCTTTTTGTCGATCAGTGCCAGCTTCTAGTGCCATCTTGGCGGCACCGATATTTGACGAGTGAATCAAAATTTCTGGAACTGATAACCAGCGGTTCTGCGCGTGATAGTCGCTGATGGTAAAGCGACCGATTTTGATGGTTTGGCTTGCATCATAACGGCTATCTAACGACGCCGTGCCCGCATCCAGCGCCATGGCGGCAGTGAATAGCTTAAACGTCGAACCCATTTCATAAAGGCCCAGCGTGACACGATTGAAGCGTTCTTCTTCACTTGCTGTCCCGAGCGACTTGGGGTCGAAGTCAGGCAATGACACCATCGCCAGTAATTCACCGGAATTAGCATCCATGACTGCCGCACTTCCGGCTACGGCATGATACCGCACGATTCCTTCTGCCAATGCTTCGCGCGCGGCATGCTGAATGCGCACATCAAGCGACAATGCTACGGGTTGTTGTTGGCTTGTCAGGCGTTCATCAAAACTTTTTTCAATGCCCGCATTGCCGCGGTTGTCGGGATCAGTCGCACCAACAATGTGTGCGAACAGTGAGGCATGCGGATAGGCACGCCGTTCCGAGTCTTCAAAGTAAAGCCCTGGGATACCAAGCCGATTGACCGCCATTTGTTCGGCAGGCGTGAGGTGGCGGCGCAAATATATAAAGCGCTGGCCCGAGGTCATGCGGCGCAGCGTATCTTCGCGGTCCAGGTCGGGCAGAACTTCGGACAGCCGATTTGCGGCGTGAACCGCATCTTGAACTTTGACGGAGTCAGCGAACAGGTTGACCGTGGGCAAGTTGGTTGCAATCAGAATGCCGTTGCGATCCACGATCTCAGCGCGGTGGTGCGGTGTCGCTGGTGAACGCGCGGCACTGCGCGGTGCTGTGCTGCTGGCAGCGTTTTCCCACACCATCAGATCGATCAAACGAACGCCAATGCCAGCAAAAGCTAATCCGAATAACCCTGCGGTGACGATGAGCCGGATACGGCCTGTTTCAACAACACGCTTGGTGGTGCCGTCCAGCCGCACTTTGGGTGTGCGGCTGGGGCGTAATTCCTCGCCCGGATAGAGGAAGTTGCGACGCTTCGCCGTCATGGAGCCAATCATGGATTTGGCTCCCGGAAGATGGTCGCCCCAGACCACGTCGGCGGTAACATACGCTGAAGACGGGCAACGGTTGCCTCGATGGCGCTGGGACGTTCTGTGGCAGCGGCAGCCGTGGTGAAAAAGGCGCTCGACTGGGTGTTCTCAAGTGTGGTCGCAAGTCCGGGCTCTAATGCTGTGGTGCGGAGCACAGGCAGTGCTCTTAATGGGCTGTCGGGGGCCAGCGGTATTGAAGCGCCCTCTGGCGTCGGGGTGCGGCCGTCGCGATAAGGAAGCTGCGCCAAAGTTGCGACTTGCTTGGCGCTGGGGGCAGTAAAGCCCAAGTGTTGTTCGCTGAGACGGCGCAGGCGGCCAGGATCGTTGAGGTACGTCCACTCAGCTTCAAGGACGCGGATCGCGCTTTTGTCTTTTTCGATTTGAATATAAGTGGCGTGTAATTGATCTTCGAGGCCTTGCACTTGGTACTTCAGCAAAAACAAGCTGATGCCCACGACCACGGCTAAAGCTGCCCACATGACCATTGAAAGTCTCATGCGTGTACACCGGCCACAGCAGCGAGCGCAGTTGCATCAGTGCGTTCGGCGACGCGCATCCGTGCTGAGCGTGAGCGGGGATTGCGATTGATTTCTGCATCGGTGGGGAGTGCAGGGCGCTTGGTGACCAGCGTGAATGTTGGCGCTGTGGCTTTTAACGCATTGCCTGGCATATGGCGCGAGGGGCGCGCTGCTTCGGCCGAGCGCGTGCGCATGAATGTTTTGACGATGCGATCTTCGAGCGAGTGGAAAGAGACCACCACCAATCGACCGCCGGGCCCCAAAAGAAACTCAGCACTGCGCAAGCCACGATCAAGTTCAGCAAGTTCATCGTTCACATATATACGTAAGGCCTGGAATGTGCGGGTGGCGGGATCGATACCATCGTGGGCGCGGCGCACTTCGGCGCGAATAACGTCAGCGAGATGAAGTGTGCGCGAGAAGGGGCGTTCTTGCCGTGCCGCAACAATGGCGCGTGCAACACGGCGCGCATGTTTTTCTTCGCCAAAGGTGAGAATGATTTCGGCCAAATCTTTTTCGGGCAGCGTGTTGACAACATCAGCCGCGCTGCGACCGGCTTGCTCCATGCGCATATCAAGCGGGCCATCGCGTAAAAACGAAAATCCGCGCGCGCGGTCATCGATTTGCATCGAGCTCACGCCGACATCAAGCGCTATCCCATCGACATTGCGTACACCGTGGCTAGCTAACAAGTCAGCCATGTCACCGAAGCGCCCTGCGACAAGGTGCAAGCGGCCTGGGAATTTTGTGACCAACGCTGTGCCACGCGCCAAAGCATCAGGGTCACGATCAATGGCCCACACATGACACTGCGCTGCTTCAAGCAACGCGGTGGTATACCCACCCGCACCAAAGGTGCCATCGACATACACGCCGCCATCGCGCGGTTGCAGCGCGTCGACGACTTCGGCCAAGAGAACAGGGATGTGGGGTGTGACGGGTGATGCTGACGCGGCTGTGTTCATCGCGCCCCGTCTTTGCCGGCATTCAGCTGAGCTTGCCGTCCGGCGAGCACGCGTTTCATCAGCGTGTCTTGCGTTTTGGCCAACGCACTTGGCTCCCATATTTGGAAGGTGCGGCCCTTGCCGACAAAAGCGCCTTTATCGGTGAGCTTTGCTTTGGCGATAAAATCTTCCGGCAGAACAATACGTCCACCAGCATCAAACGGCGTTTCGCGCGCACTGCCCACAATCAGGTGCGCAATCGCATCATCATCAATCGTGGGCATGGGATCATCGCGCATCGACTCGACGAGGGATTCAATGCGGTCGATGCCGCAGCCTTCAATGCACTCGCCGGTTAATGCTGGAAAAAGTGCGACCCCATTTAACTTTCGGGCCTGCAAAGACGTGCGGAAGGGCGCGGGGACGGAGATGCGTCCCTTCGCGTCAATTTTGTTAACAAAGGTACCGATGAACGCCTTCAGCACCGGAACACCCTCACCCGATCCCCTAAATGCCCAAAGTCATGGTCCCACTCGGGCGAGCAGGACCTGGACTGGCATGGTATCTCATGGGAAATTATGGGTGTCAATGGGAGCGAGCCCTAAGTCCATGGATTTGTTCACTATTTGTTCTTTATGTAAGTGCCTCACTCATCAGCAGATTTTGCCAAATTAAGAGTGATGAAGAGAGAACACCCAGCGCACTTTATTGAGAGTGCTTTTGGGCAAATCCGAGCCATTGGTGTGGCGCCGCCGGGGCAGCGCCTAAAAAAAACCTAATACACTGATAATAAAAGAAAAATGCCAGATGGCCTGTAAGCCGGGTTCTGTCCCTGGCCGAAACCAGGGGATAGCCATTCATCTGGGATGCCCGTTACCGGACACCTCACGCGACCGACCCGGACGACGATGCGGAAATGCATCTATTAGCGCAGGCATAGCCTGCCCAATCGGCCGTCCCTATTTGGTCTTGCTCCAGGTGGGGTTTACCGTGCCGCGGCTGTTACCAGCACGCGCGGTGCGCTCTTACCGCCCCGTTTCACCCTTACCGCCCACGACTTTCGCCATGGGAGGCGGTTTGTTTTCTGTGGCACTTTCCCTAGGGTCGCCCCCGGCGGCCGTTAGCCGCCACCTTCGTTTCCATGGAGCCCGGACTTTCCTCCACCTTAGCGAGTTATTGAGCCATAACGCTCCATCGCTTTGGCAGCGGCCGCCCGGCCAACTGACAAGGGTAACATGGGAGCAGACGGAGAGGTGCGTCAAGTACGGAGTGAAAAAGGTTGACCGGGCAGGTGTCGGAGTGACCCCGGCGAAGGTCGGGGGAAGTCCGACACCTGCGCACACAAGTTTTTAAACACTCTCCACGCCCGGCAGTGCCTCAATCAACCTGCGTGCGGTCTCTAAGGTTGAGCGGTCGAGGCGTTCGCTGGTCAGCGCGGGCCGGAAATGCAGTTGGAACGCACGAACGACAAAGCGGGTCGCCTCATCGAACATGCCGGTCTCGACAATACCATAACCATACTGCGCAAATAATCGCTGTGCCTCGCCAATATCCAC
>JANLSL010000081.1:0-9282 GCA_031362385.1 Alphaproteobacteria bacterium
CCCGTTTCTCGGCGGGCTTTGCGTTTGGCTGCTTAACGCCAAACATATTGTCTGAATCGTCAATAGTTGCAGCCTTAGCGCCCTGCCAGACAACCGCTTCGGCCAACGTATTTGATTGAGTATCTAATTTTTCGCGAATAACGCGGGCCGGCAGGCCCAAACTTGCTTCGACGGTGATACCTTCTGCGACGGCAAGATCACGATCATCGGAACCGAAGCTGGCGTGCAGCGACCAGCGACCGTATTGATAGTAATATACCTCGTAGTTATCGCGAGCCATGGCAAGCCAAGACGCCTGTTCAAAATTTTGGGCTTAAGGTTAACGCTCAGCGGCGCACCGGCATTCCGCCTGGACTTGTGCCACAGCGCAATACCAAACTCAACCGATGCGCGTAAGTTTATTGGTGGTTATGGGTTTTGCTGCACGTTCAGGAAAAGGGAAAAAAATTCATAAAATCATAGGAATACGGGTAACTCTGGGTCGCAGTCTTGCGATGTGGAGCTGATCAATTAGGCAGGTGCTGCTGCCAAGGGCGCATCGGTGACTTCGCTTAATATGTGCCATGAACCATTAAAAATGGGGGCATTGAGGACGCCGGCCGTCGGCGCGCGCGCAAGCACGGTCGATTGACATATGACAGCGCCGCGCGGGGCAGCGTCTAGTTCGGCTTGGGCGGTTTTGGTAACGACTGATGACAACAAAGGATCATCTGCAGAACCAAAACCACTCATCACGGCAATTGCAAAGAACACGCTTGGCGGAACCTCTGGTGCTGATCCAAGTTGAGCAGCCGTTGCTAAAGCAGATTTAATCGCAAGATCAGCATTATCAAAGCGCGCTAAAATGCCCCGCCCGGTGTGCTTCACTTCTTGGCCGTCTGAGGCTTCAATGGATTGGCGGATGATAAAGTTGTGAAAATCCATCGTCGCAGTGCTGCGGCAGTTAAACACAGACAAAAGATAGTAGTCGGTCGGAGAAGTGCTGGTTGGTACTGATGTGGCAGTATGAGTATTTGGCACACGCCACATCTTTAAACTTTGGACCAGAGCGCCATCTTGTTTCTGTCCCGCGAGAAAAAGCTCCATCGCTTTTTTACCCTCGTTCAGGATCAGTGCATTGGCTTTGTCAATGATATGAGTCTCGAGATGCCCCATAAATGCATCAACAGCATGGCGTGGCAATGCGACGCTCATTGAGCCTGCGATCAAACTTGTTGCAAGTGCTGTGCTTAACTTTGAGACATTGCCGAGGTGGGTCATTGCCCCAGTGAGAAAAAGAGCTGAGCCACGGCGTGTAATGGCGTCGTCTGGCTCTTGTGCGAGTTGAGGCGCGATAACCTCAGCAACAAAGCGCAACGCCTGATCGCGCTGGAGTTGGTTAATCTCAGAGCTGAAAGTGGCTTGCGGTGGAAGTGCTGGTTGCGGGGCAGAAGCAGCGTCTTGATATGGCCTACCAGCGTTCTCGATGATGCCGGCTTGTTCCAGCGTGGGCGGCACAGTGTCCGCGCTCACGACGGGTGGCATGGGCTGTGCGAGGCCAGGTTGTTCAGCCTCCATTTGCTCAATTTTCGTCATATGCATTTGGCGCTCGCTTTCGGTCATCCTTTCGGGCATCGCTGCCGCCTCGGGCGTGACATCGCCACCAAACGCAAGATCTTCGAGGGGTTGGGGCGGTTGACCTGGCAAAGGATCAACGTCTCCACCAATGCGCTTAAACTCGGCAATTTCCATCCGTCGTTCAAACGGAATGTGATACGCATTGTCAATCTTACGCTTTCGCGCCGGGAACTTTACGCGTGAAGCTCGATGTGCTGCTTCGAGTGTTGCGCTTTGCCAAAAGTTCTCGATCAGTCTTTTGATTGGCGTGCCGAAGCGAAAGAGCGAGAAAATACCAAGGACAAAAAAGCCCATGTAGGTGAGCATCAGAATTCGTGATGACACCGCAGGATCTAATGCCATTCCAAAATCAGGCAGGTGAGACATGATCCACGAGACCATGAACGTGACGACTGATGCCGCCCCAAGGCTCATGCCAATCGTAATCATCGTCCGCCAAAAAAAGTTATTAGGCTGCGGCGCTACCGTGCGCGGTACTAATTTATTTTTTGTCGCGCGCACCCGCTCACGTGCGCTGTGATAGAGTGACGGTGAAGGCGACTTTTTTGATTTTTCCAGCGCCGCTTTGAGCAGCGGCCCAATGTAAACGGTTACCGTGTCGCTGGTGTTTTCATCGGGATAGTAGGTCTCTTTGATCACTTTTGTTGGCAGGCGGGTCGTGTCCTCGACGGCCGAAGCCTCTTGGATCGCCTGAAAACGCTGATCGCCAGGATAGCGGGACTGAACAATCCAACGCTTATCTTGGAAATAGTGGACCTCGTATTGAACGATCGCAAACAGCGCGCACATGGCGGTATGGCCTCTTTGGGCCCTCCGTTAAAGAACCGTCACCTCCCGAACTTTCTGGACCGCCTTAAGGCCCTGGGCTCGGTAACGCCATCTGCCCCTCAACATGTGGCATTCTCGTTACAGTAACGCTTTTCAGCTTGAGTGGTTGCAAAGTAACACAAAAAAGGCCGCATCGATACCGATGCGGCCACAACATGTAGTAGTTGTAGGGGTGGGCTACTTTTTGTCGCCAAAGCCCTTAAAGCGCTTATTGAACTTGGCAAGCTGGCCGCCCGCATCGTTCAAGCGATGAACGCCGGTCCAGGCCGGGTGGGTCTTGGGGTCAATTTCCAAGCGCATTGTGTCGCCTGCTTTGCCGTAGGTCGAGCGTGTCATGTATTCGGTACCATCAGTCATAACGATTTTGATTTCATGGTAGTCGGGGTGAATTTCTTTTTTCATGATCAAATCCTGCGCCTACGTGAGGCAAAAATTGGCTGTTTTGCTTGCAATAGCCTGCAAAAGAGGCCGCCTTATACAGCCTCGCCCCTTAGGGTTCAAGACCGGCTTCTGGGCGGTTAACGTTGGTCTAGTTTCAGCTCAATTCTGCGGTTTTTGGCCCGTGCCGCAGGGGTCGTGGCCTTATCAACGGGCTGAAACTCACCAAACCCAGCGGCCGCCACGCGCTCGGCCGGAATGCCTTGGGCCACCAAGAATTTCACGACGGCCAGCGCGCGCGCCGTCGATAATTCCCAATTGGACACAAAAGCCGAGGTTGAAATCGGCACTACATCGGTATGACCGTCGATCCGCAGGATCCAATTGATCTCAGGTGGAATTTGACGGCTGATTTCAAGCAGGGTTTGGGCCAGTTGAACCATTTGACGTTGACCTTCGATGCCGAGATCAGCCGAGCCCGAAGTAAACAAAACCTCGGACTGAAACACAAAACGATCGCCGACCACGGCCACGCCCGGGCGCGTGCCCAAAATATCACGCAACCGGCCAAAGAATTCTGAGCGATAGCGCTGCAGCTCTTGCACTTTGCCAGCGAGCGCACGGTTCATGCGTTTACCCAAATCAGAAACTTGCGCTTTTTGCTCAGCAGTGAGTTTGTCTGAGGCATCAAGGGCTGCGGCCAGTCGTGCTAACTCTTGCTGCATGTCGCGCAATTGCTGGCTCATCAGGGCAGCTTGAGCCTGCGCCTCAGCCGAAAGGCGGCGCTCATCGGCAATCACGCTGTCGCTTTTAGCAACTTTAGCACCGAGGCCAGCGACTTGCTTTTCCAAATCTGATTTTAGCGCTTCCAGCGCTTTGAGTTGATTTTGCATGACGGCGAGCTGATCAGCCTGGCGCGCGAATGATTGCTTGTCGGCGGTGGCTTGCTTGGTGGTGGCATCAAGTGTCGCTTTGAGTTGGTTTGCGGCAGCGGTGGTTTCGGCAAAGCGGCCTTGGAGATCGCGGTTATCGACGCGCAACTGTGCCAAAGCGGCCAGGTCTTGAGTGGTGCCGCGTAACTGATCAGACAGCCGTGCGATGTTGCCTTCTAATTCAACCCGCGTTTGGCGCTCGAGTGACAACATCTCGCCCATCTCGGCGATGCGTTTGTTCAAAAGGGTGAGTGCTTGCTCACGCCCCGTAAGGGCTTGGCCCAAGAAAAACTGTCCCAGCACAAACACCAGCAACACAAAGATGAAGATGATCAACAGCGTTGAAAGGGCATCAACCCACCCGGGCCAGATATCGACAGCTTCACGCGGACGGCGAAGGGTGGCGCGCAAGGTTATGAGTCCGGTGTTGTATCATCACGGTGGCCAGCCGCCGCCGCGAAGGTTTTTGCCAGCAGTTTTATTTCCCCGCGCATCTCACGAACCATGTCTTGCCGCCCCACATCAAGGTTGGCGGCCAGCCGGGTTAATGCATTATCGATATTGCGGATATGGCCACGGGTGGTGTCGTCCAAGGCCGAGGGTCCTGGTTGGCCCTGGGTGGTGCTGGCTTCATTGATGCGCTTGAGAATAGGCGTGAGTTCTTTTTGATTCTCGGCCAAGCGCAGCAGCACTTGTGTTTCGATCAGCATTTGCGCAGTGAGCGTTGCCAGCTTTTCATTCATCGCCACGAACAGCTCGTTCGATGTGCCGCGGCTTTGCTCACTGCGGGCCATAATGCGCTGAAGGTCTTGCAAGCTTTCAGCAGTTTGCTCGAGCAGGGCTTCGGTATAGGCCGAGACTGATTGCTCGCCTTCGCTGACCGCCGAGCCCGAAGACAGCCGCGTCAGACCAGAAAGCCATTCCTCGAGGTCGTTGAAGAAGGCGTTCTGGGCTTGGCCCGCCTGCAAATCTAAAAAGCCCAAAACAAGCGAACCAGCCAGACCAAACAGCGAAGAGGAAAACGCCGTGCCCATACCTGCCAGTGGCGCTTGCAGGCCCGCTTTAAGTTCATCGAACATGGCCGTCACTTCGGTTCCTGAAACCGTCAGGCTGCTGATGACATCGCTGACAGCATTGATGGTACCAAGCAGGCCCCAGAAAGTTCCAAGCAGGCCCAAGAAAATGCAAAGGCTTGTGAAATAGCGCCCGAGATCGCGGCTTTCGCCGAGGCGTGCTGAAATACCATCAAGCAATGTGCGCAAGGCCGGTGCGTTAAGGCTGATACGCCCTTTGCCACGTCGGTCGGCCAACATGCGCGCCATGGGCGAAAGCAGTTGGATTTTATCTTCTGAGCTATCGGTGCGTTGCTCAGAAAACATGCCGGGGTCGGTTGCCAGTGAGGCGCGGAAGTTATCCAGCCAGCGCGTTTCAGGCGCCAGCATGACGACTTGTCGGAAATTTAAAATAATGCCGACCAGAATGACGCCGAAAATAGCGCCGTTCAGCAGCGGATTGACCAGGAAGGTTTTTGCCAGCACAGGCGCAATAAGTGCGCAGCCCAAACCAACAACGGCGAGGAACAGCACCATGCGGGTGAGGTAAGTTTTGCTCCTCGTCATCGCGGGCGTGAACTCATGGGTGTTACAAATAACGGCGCTCTAAAGCCGCCGCGATAGATTGGCTTATCGCTTAATGGCCAAAGCATCGACACGGTCTAAATTGCCGCCTTCACCTTGATCGCCAAGGGCGCGCACTTCAATGCGTGTACGCTCTACCCCAGCTTCGATCAGCATATTGCGGATCGCAACCGCACGGTCGAGCGCTAAACGGCGCGCCTTGCTGGTGTTTTTCTCGGCGTCAGTGGCATAGGCCATCAACTGCACGCGGATTGATTTGTCGCCGCTCAGGCGTTGAGCCAAATCTTTCACGGTGCCCTGACCACTGACATCAATATCGGCAACGCCAGCAGCAAACGGAATGGTCAAAGCTGCGCTGATGTCTTCGGCAGGTGTCGTGATGGTTTGCGTTTTTGCGGGGGGCGGAAGGGCCGCAGTTTGTTGTTTGTTGTCAGGCAATGCAAAGGCGGCTGGGCCAGCAGGTTCTTGCTGGGCGCGTTTCACGGCTTCAGACGGCGCACTTCGCGCCGGTGGTGGAGGTGTCATGGCTGCTGGTGGTGGTGAAACTGCCGCGGCTTTAGCCACGGTCGCGGGAGCTGGCGTGAGCGGTGCGGGCGCTTTTGCAGTTGCGGCTGGAGGTGCCAGAGCAGGAGCGGGGGTGACAGCCGCAGGTGGTGCTTCAACAGTTTTGGCTGGGGCAGGCATTGGCGGTGGAGCCGTTTCTGCCGTCATCGCCGGTTTTGGTTTTGCAGGCGCTTTTCTGATTGGTGCTTCAGGTGCCCGCAGGGTCACGGCACCAGATGAACTTGAAATCGACGCAGCGCCAACCGGCGGGCGAAGGACAATACGGCCCGTTCGTGGTTGCGGTGGGTCGATGGCGCTGAGGTCTACGGTTACGCTCGAGGACGACTGGCCAAGGGCCTCGGCGCTGAACAACGCCAATGCCGTTCCCAACAGGACCGTGCGCATAAGAACTTTACATGGCTGATGAGTGGTCATCGTGAACTTTCGTTCGCCTTTAACTTTGTAGCCGTTTTTGTCTTGCACCCGCGCCCCCAGACGTATTCGTTTTTGTTACCAGTGGGCTTTGCTGCCCACCGTACAACAGGGTGCGCGCGCGATACAACCCGCGCAAAGCCCCAAACTCGGATATCGTAAATATCTTAAGCAGTTATGTACGGATCTTGAGGCGAGAATAAGACACAAATGAGACGCCGAACATCTCATTTCCCGACTTTACGCTGTGCCCAAAATAACCTTGCGCAGCGAGGTTTGCAGTTCGGCGTTGGTGGCCAGAATGTTGCCAGTATCAAGCGGGCTGCCGGGGCCATGCAAATCAGCGCTAAACCCGCCCGCTTCTTGCACCAGCAAAATACCCGCAGCGATATCCCAGGGCTTTAAGCCAATTTCCCAGTAGGCATCAAAGCGCCCCGCCGCAACGAAAGCCAAATCTAATGAAGCGGTGCCAAACCGGCGAATTCCTGCCGTGGCACCCATTACCCGCTGGGCTTGAGCGATGAACTCTTCGTGCCCGGGGCGTCCTTTATGGGGAATGCCCGTGGCCACCACTGCATCATCCAGGTTCTTACGCGCTGAAACGCGTAAGCGCCGGTTGTTGTGAAACGCGCCGGTTCCTTTTTCGGCCATGTACCAATCATCGGTGATCGGGTTGTAAATCAACCCGGCCACAATATCGGTGCCCTTTTGGAGGGCAATCGACATCGCAAAATGCGGAATGCTGTGCAGAAAATTAGTGGTGCCGTCGATCGGGTCAATGATCCAGCGGTGTTCGCCATCAGAGCCTGCGATCACCCCACCTTCTTCCAGCACAAAGCCAAACCCAGGTCGGGCTTTGGAAAGCTCCGCCACCAGCATTTTCTCGGTTTTGACATCAGCCGCTGAGACGTAGTCGCTGGGGCCTTTGCGCGAGACTTGCAAGTGCTCGACTTCGCCAAAGTCGCGTTTAAGCGCCTTCGCGGCTTTTTCGGCCGCGGCGACCATCACCGTCATGAGTGCCGAGCGAAGGGCCATGTGCGCGCTTAATCTTTGGCGCGTTCGACGTAGGTGATGTCTTCGGTATTAACGACAATGCGGTCGCCGGTGGTGACGAACGGCGGGATCATGATCTTTAGCCCGTTCTCAAGCAGGCCGGGCTTGTAAGATGAGGATGCCGTTTGGCCTTTGACCACGGGGTCAGCTTCGGTGATCTTGAGGGTCACTTGTTGGGGCAGGTTCACTGCCACCGCTTTGCCTTCAATAAAGTTGACTGAGACTTCCATGTTGTCTTGCAAAAACGCGGCTTTTTCACCCAAGAGTTCGCCAGGGACGTTGAACTGATCAAACGTGGTTGAGTCCATAAACGTGAAAATGTCGCCGTCGCGGAACAAGTACTGGCAATCGAGTTCCCGTACTTCCAAGCGCTCGACCGTATCGGCTGTACGCCAACGGTCTTGCGACTTCGTGCCGGTTGCGACATCGCGCATTTCGACCTGAATAAAGGCCCCACCTTTGCCCGGTTGCAGGAGCTGGATTTTAAGAACCGTCCACTGCTTGCCTTGGTGTTCGATGACCATGCCGCCGCGCATGGTATTGGCTTGAATCTTCATGGGAGCGCCTAGGGCTACGAGATTGCGATAATTGTTGATTTTGCTTGGGAAAGCGGGGCGCTTGTAACAGGTTGACCAAACCCGCGCAACCGAGGAGAAACCTGATCTATGGCGATCAAACCCCCCTGGTGGCAGCCCGAAAGCCTGGCCCGCCGCCGTCCTTATTTGGAAAGCCGCCGCGCTGGTTTGAAAGCCGTGCGGGCGTACTTTCAAGCTGAGGGCTTTGTCGATGTAGAAACCCCCATCCTTCAAGTCTCAGGCGGGATTGAGCGCCACATCCGGGCGTTGACCACCACCTTGCATGAACCCTTAGCTCAAGGGGCGGCAGAGCGTGCGCTGCATACCTCGCCCGAGTTTAGTATGAAGAAGCTATTGGTGGGCGGGATGACCAAGATTTACCAAATCGCCCGGGTGTTTCGTGATGGCGAACGCAGCCCGCTGCATCAACCTGAGTTCACGATGCTGGAATGGTACAGGGCTAACGATACTTATGACTCAATGATGCGCGATTGCGCTGGGCTGATGGCGATGGTTGCCAAGGCAGCACAGCGCACGCAGGCGCATGATGGATTACTGAAATGGCAGGGCAGGGTGTGTGACCCAGCCAAGGAGCCTGAACGATTGAGTGTGTCTGATGCTTTTCAGCGCTATGCGGGCATCGACCTTTTAGCAAGCATCGACGACCCAAACGCCTTCATGCCCAACCCCGACCACCTGCGCGCTGCTGCGAAGGCGGTCGGCATTGGAGCCTCAGTGTCTGATACCTGGGAGGATATCTTCTTTCGGGTGATGTTCGACAAAATCGAACCCAAGTTGGGTGAGGGGCGGGCGACCATTTTATGCGAATACCCGGCATGTTTGGCAGCACTAGCCCAGCGCAAGCAAGCCGACCCGCGCGTGGCTGAGCGGTTTGAGTTGTATGCCTGTGGCGTAGAGCTGGCGAACGCCTTTGGCGAACTGACCGACGCTGCCGAACAGCGCCGCCGCTTCGACCACGACCGCAAAATGCACCACGATTTGTATGGAACCGCGCCCGCGATGGACGAAGACTTTCTGGCGGCCCTTGATGCCGGTTTACCGCCCTCATCAGGCTGCGCGCTGGGCTTTGACCGGCTGGTCATGCTGGCTAGCCACGCAACCAACATCACCGATGTGTTATGGGCTCCGGTGCCGGTGTGACGCCTGAGCGACAACCAGCGTGTGTTGCAGTGCAGCGTCCATCACCACCATCATCTGATGGAATTTTGATGGCTATACCAACCGCAGGGTCGTCGATCATTTTGCGGTGCAGCATACCGATCTCCT
>JANLSL010000094.1:0-3798 GCA_031362385.1 Alphaproteobacteria bacterium
GCAACCGGGTTGGCACCTGGGCCGGTGATGGCAGCATCACCAATTACCTTCACGCATGGCGTTGCCAGTGGCGACCCGCTGCACACAGCGGTGGTGATTTGGACCCGTGCGGTACCTGCAATGCCTGGCACAGCGCAGGTCGTGTGGGAGGTTTCCGAAACTGAGACGTTTGCCGCCATCATCCGCAACGGCACGGCAACCACCGATGCGACGGCCGATTACACACTTAAAGTTGACGTCACGGGCCTTGAGCCCGGACGGATTTATTTTTACCGATTTACAGCCGGTGCAGTGAGATCAGTCATTGGCCGCACCCGTACATTCCCAAACGCGGGCAAGGCCCCCTTAAAACTGGCTGCAATGTGTTGCGCTAATGTGGGCCAGGGCTTTTTTAATGTGTACCGCCATTGTGCGGACCGCGATGACATCGATGTCGTGCTGTTCGTGGGTGATTATATTTACGAGTACGGCACATCTGATTATTCGCCCGAGGAAAACGCGAAAGGCTACCGCACCGCATTGCCGCGCCACAAAATCGTGAACATGGCGGATTATCGATTGCGGTATGGCAGCTACCGGACTGACCCTGACCTGCAAGAAATTCACCGCAGGCACCCCTTCATCGCGGTGTGGGATGACCACGAGATCGCTAACAACGCGTTCAAAGATGGCTCGGAAAACCATTGGCCCAACGAAGGCTCGTGGGAGCAGCGCAAAGCCAGCGCGATTAAAGCCTATTTTGAGTGGATGCCGATTCGTCCGCTGGAGCCAGATTCTACTGGGCGTATCTATCGCAGTTTCGATGTAGGCGATGTCGCAAGTATTATTATGCTCGATACCCGGCTTTCGGGCCGCGAAAAGGCGCCGGGTGATGCCAACATGATTTTTATTTCTGAAGCCCGCGAAGACGGAACACCTGGCTGGCCGATCCCCTACGATGCCAGGCCCAACCCACCGCAAGCGCGCCCAGAACTCACCACACAGGTGGGCGGTAATGCCGATAAATTACCCAAAGACCACATCTTCATGCCCAACTTTGCGCGTTACATCGCCGAGGTTGTTAACGCCGAGCGCAGCATTTTAGGCACCGAACAGGAAGCGTGGTTGGCCAGAACACTCACGGCGTCCAAACAGCGCGGCATGCCGTGGCAAATTTTTGGGCAGCAAACCATCACTGCGACATTTATGCCGGTTGATCCGGCACCCCACATGGACCCTGCCAAGGCTGGTGATTTTAGGGCCGACTTTTTCAGACGCATGCGCATTCAAGAACAAAACAACATGCCCTTTGCCTCAGACACCTGGGGTGGCGGGTACCCACACTCACGTGATCGCATGATCGAGACCCTGCGCACAGCAGCCAACAACACCATCATCCTCAGCGGTGATTTACATAATGCGTGGGGATTCGTGCACGCCGACAAACAGGGTGACCTGCGCGCCTTTGAGGTGACGACGCCATCGGTGACCTCGCCCGGTATGGAATCGTTTATGGGGACCAAGGGCCCCTCGTACGCCCAGGCACTGATGGCCAAGAATAAAAACCTCAAGTATGCCGAGTTAGCCTCGCGCGGCTATGCGGTGCTGACCGTCAGCCCTGAGGCGGTTGATGTGCAATGGACTTTTGTTGATACGGTCCGGTCAAAAAAATTCACTGGCAAAGTCGACCGCCATTTAAAAGTGATGGCGCGCACCGCCGCGACACCGATGCGCGTGGTTGATGCTTAAGCGCACGACTATTTCAATTTCACTTTGTCGGCCACTAGCGCGATAAGATCAACAAACGCCATGTCGGCGTTTTTGCTACATGCTCCCGCCACAGCGCCCAGTAATTTTGTACGCGCATCGAAGGAAATTTCCATGTCGGGTTGGGCAAAGTTTTTGTAGCCCTGGATAAAGGCGAACGCCCACAGGTCAGCAAGGTCGGCTTGGGAAGTGCTGGCAGTTCGGGCGGTGGTGTAGTCTGTGCACGAAAAGCTGGCCGCCGCGAAAGCACCTGTTACCGCCGGTAAATCACGCACAGCTTTTGCGCCCGGCTGACTTAACGCTGTGAGTAAGAATAATTCTGGGTTTGGGTTGCAAATATCAAACGCCGCCGTGTCAGCAGCACTTTCAGCAAATGTGAGCTTATTTTGTGCTTTGTACGTGCCGGCCAGGTACCCGTGCACCCACAGCTTTGCGAGCGCTGCTTGTGCTGTGCTGCCCGCGCGATTGCCCAGCGCCAGGCAGCGAAATTCAGCGCCACTAAAATTTTGCACGGTGGCAGCGTCTGCGCCGTTGTCCAGCGGCGGTTGTTCGGCATCGGCGGCGACTTGCAGTTTGAGAATCCGGTCGGGATTAGATACTTTGCCGTCGCGCCGTGAATCGCCTTTGCGAATTTTATCGACAAACTCCATGCCAGAAACCACTTGGCCCCACACGGTGTACTTGCCGTCGAGCGCTTCCCGGCTATCGGCCAGCACAATGAACCACTGGCTATCGGCGCTATCTTTGTTGGAAGAACGCGCCATGGAAACAGTGCCGCGCACCTGGGGGGTGCGTGTGAACTCAGCCGCCAACTTTCGTCCCGAGCCACTGGTGCCTGTGCCGGTCGGGTCACCGGTTTGGGCCATAAACCCTTCGATCACGCGGTGAAAAACCATGCCGTCGTAAAACCCGCCGCGCGCGAGGTGCTTGAGGCGCGCGACATGGGTGGGGGCCAGATCAGGGCGCATCTGAATCACAACACGGCCACCCTCCAGATCAGCATAGAGAGTGTTTTCAAGATCAGGCACTGCGGCCTGTGTGTGCGCCGACGCTAAAACAAGAGCCAAAAGACCCGCTACCGCCAAAATTGCACCGCGCTGCATGGATCATTCCTTCGAATCGATGAGGCACGCTTAAGTTAAGGCTTAATCGGAATCGTCAGCATACGCGTTGGCGTATCGCCCACAAACCGCGAGGTGTGGCCCTGGCCGGTAGTATCTTGCGCGAACATCGCATCGCCGGGGCCGAAGCGACGCACCTCGCCCGAGCCCACGCCCACTTCAAGTGCGCCGGAGAGTACAATCAGCACGCGCGGCACGCGCGCCACATGGAAATCGAGAAATGCGCCCGCGCGACTTTCGCCAATTTCCCACCCCGCACACGACTGCAAAACTGATTTACGCCCGGCATAGGAATCCATCTCGGGCAGATCGACTTCGGAAAAATGCGATTGGCCATCGGGCCCGCTGATAAGACTAAGCATTTTCATGCGGCGTGAGGTTCCCTTTTCTCAGTGTCGCGCCACAGCACGGGGAAAAATTCACCGTCGGGCGCAAGGCCTGGCGGCAACACTTCTACGCCGGGAATTGTTGCCTTATAGGGCAGCGGATTCCAGCGCACGTCGTCACCAAACAAGCGTAGCGCCAAGCCGATGCGTGGATCTGTTGCCGACGCATTACCCTTCGAGAAGTGCGGCGTGAGGGGGTGAAACAGCACGCCGTCGCCAGCCTTCATATCCCAGGTGATGAATTTTCGTTCTGGGTTGGCGCGCTGTTGCTCGAAGTCGGGGCATGGGCCGCTGGCTTGACCGGGTTTAAAGCCGTGCTCGATGTTGTGCTCCAGACAATAGCGATGATACCCAGCCACAAACTCGACGCGGCCATTTTCGGCGCTCACGTCGGTGAGCGCGATCCAGATATTAGGCGCCATCTGGCCGCTGACGGGCCAGGCGGTGGCATCCATATGCCACGTCATCACCTTGGGTGAACTGGGCGGTTTATGGAACAGGTGATCGTGATAAATGCGAATGGTGCGCGAACCAATAATGCGGCC
>JANLSL010000104.1:0-2592 GCA_031362385.1 Alphaproteobacteria bacterium
TGCGCGCGAAGATTGAACATGAATATTTCCACACAACTGCCGACGAAACGATGAGAAATTCAGAGCCAAACATTTTGTTGTTTGGATAGATTCACAAGGATCTGATTTGCGAAATATAAGTGCTGCGCGGTAGTCATAATACTTTCACATTATAATGCCAGCCTCGCACTGCAATATAACTAAGCTATTGTTCTTGTTAATTTTTCTGAATTTCTGACGCCCACAAACCGAACCAGTTACGTGCGCGATATTGTGCAGAATGACAGGGGATTAGGGCGAAATCTTGCCCAAAAAAAGATAAAGCCCGAACCTTAAGGTTCGGGCTTTTCTGAACGACTGAAATGGCCTGGCCACGCACGGGGCCACGCCGGCTTCAGCAGGTTAGACGGCTTCCTTCAGCGACTTTGCTGCGCGGAAAGCAACCTTCTTGCTGGCTTTAATTTTGATTTGTTCGCCTGTCGCTGGGTTGCGGCCGAGGCGTGCCGGGCGTTTGCGGACCTGGAGGATACCAAAGTCGGGGATACGGATTTTATTGCCCTTTTTGAGGTTCTTGGCGAGGAGTGACACGAAGTCGGCCAAAATCTCATTGGCGGCCTTCTTTGAAAGACCGTTGTTGGTGCTGACGTCTTCAGCCAGATGTTTAAGCGTAACGATGGTTTGTTTGGCAGTATCTTTTGTGGCCATGGGGTTTTTTCCTTGTTGAGTTAGTTGCGGAATGGCGAGGCAGAGAATCACAATCGCAGGGCTGAGGCAAGTACTAGAAAATAAGGCTAGAATGAAGGTTGGGCCGTTCTAGAGGCGGCAAATTGAGTCAGCGTTCCCGCTCTCCAACCTGATGGAAAGGCCGCTAAACCTCAGTATTTAGCCATTTTTCGAATTCCTTGCTGCTCGGCATGCGCACCGTCTAGAGTTGCTGGGCCAATCTTAAACCAGGAGAACACCCATGGATCGTCGCCATTTTTTATACACAGGCAGCCTTTTGAGCGCTGGTTTACAGACGATTTCGAGCAACGCGAATGCGGCAGAAACAAAACTAAGCTTGAAGGGACCCTATCTGGATCTGACGACAGGCAAGGGCAACATGCTTGCCGCCGCCCGCATGAACGCCAATTTGGACGAGAGCAAGATTAAATATGGTTCGGCGACTGGTATTGTCTCAGGCATACGCGCCGGTGAAGCCGTGCGCGATTTGTTTGGTTTTGAAGTGGTATCGGTTGCCCGAGCATGGAAACAGCCTGATGGCAGTTTTCGAATTTTGCATCGCGAGTCAATTTTCTATATCGATCTCGCCACTGATAAGGTACTCACTGAATATACCAACCCCTACACCAACGAGCGGGTCAAAGTTGTAGATGTCATTAACGACCCGTGGAACGAATTGATTGAAGAGTTTGAAGCGCGCCCCCCATCTTACGGCGGCCTGAATAAGAACACCGATGGGCCACGCAAGCCGCATGTTTTGAACTGGCGCGATGTCGGCAGCGGACTGATTGCTGCTCAGCGTAATATCAACTTGTTTTACCCATCAGCCCTGCAACCTGATAAGTGGCCGCGTGAGAGCGGTGGAAAGTTCAATCAGGTAAGCGAGAATTACACTTATTTCTGTCGCCTTGATGATATGCAAAACCCGGCGAAGACATCGCTTGAAAGCACGGGGACATGGTCGCGTGTGACGCCATGGCTGCCGTGGATGCTCATGGGTCAAGCTGCAGGGCACGTCATGTACGAGTCAATCGTGGCGGGGTTCGACGACATTAATAAGTTCAAACCACACGTGTTTGAGCATGCTCAGAAAAATCACCCAGAGATGCTCGTGCCGCCGCCACCTGAGTCGTGGGCGAAACCCAACCTCTCCAGCCTTGAGGTTTATGCCAAAACTCAAAAACCCGCGCCACCGCCCGGCCCTAAGTCTTAGTCATTAATATTGCAAATCGTGGTTAAATTCAGCACCGCACTCGATACACGTACGTTTGTGACCGTGTGTGTGATGATTGCGTTAGGCGGAATCGCTGGGTTGCCATCAAAGAAGACGTTGATGTGGTAGTCAGCGCCCGTCGGTATATAGCTAACGGCGGCCTGAAGTTGCGGGCTTCCGAAAGCATAAGTTGAATTCGGCGCGGCGTTGAACTGCATAATGCCCAAAAGGTTACCGGTCGGGCCATCGTGAATGCGAAGGCGTATTGCAGTAGTAACTGCATCCTTATTATGGACTTTGACGACACTTGGAAATCTGCTTTGCAACGTCGTCGTATGAACATTGACCACACCTGCCGTCATGGGCAGATAGCTCACCCCATCTGGGAAGCTGCATGCGCTCATGTTCTCGAAGAAATCGCTGCCCGTGTTATAATAAACGTGCTGAACACCAGTGAGTTCCTGATTGTTCTGCAAATATAGCGTGATGGAAGTATCAGCGGGATTGAACGCAACACCGCCAATACTTTCATAGAGCTCGGTAATATTCAGCTGTGGCGAAGAATAAGGCGGCGAGTCAACCGAGGCCGTTCCATAGTCGGTTCCTGTCGCGTCACCAATCATGCGAACGGTCGTCGTGGTTGTGATTCCTGAATTAAAATTTGGAAACCGAATATA
>JANLSL010000016.1:0-5439 GCA_031362385.1 Alphaproteobacteria bacterium
TATTGGTGGGTCGGTTACCTGAAAACGCGCGGTGCGGTCGCAACGCCTCGGGGGTGTCTGACAGCTCAGAAATTTCACGGCCCTTCATCAAGGCTTCGGTTTGCGCAAAGCAATTGGCCAACACCAGCTCACGGCTGGCATCAACGCCGTTGCCCGATTTTAGGGCAGCGATGAAGTCGCAGGGAATCAGCCGTGGGCTTTGGTGCAGCAACTGGAAGAACGAGTGTTGGCTATCAGGCCCGCCGCCGCCGAACACAATCGGCCCCGCACTGCCTTCAACCGCAGCACCCGACAGCGTGGTGCTTTTACCATTTCTTTCCATATCCAATTGCTGAACGTGAGCTTGAAACAATTTAAGGCGATGGTCATAGGGCAAGAGTGCCGTGGCCGCGCTTGCAAAAAAATCGGCGTACCACACGCCCAACATGGCCATCAGAACCGGCATGTTGCGCTCAAGAGGTGCGGTTTCAAAATGCAGGTCCATGGCATGGGCACCGGCCAGCATGTGATCGAATTTATCAAACCCACATGCCAATATGACTGGCAACCCAATTGCCGACCACACCGAATAGCGCCCGCCGACCCAGTCCCACATCGGAAAAACGCTATCGGCAGGAATTCCAAATTCTGTTGTCGCCCGGTGATTGGTGGACACCGCGGCGAAATGCCGGGGGATGGCTTGCTCGCCCAACGCGCCCGCAAGCCACTCCCGCGCGATAGCAGCGTTGGCCATGGTTTCGGCGGTGGTAAACGTCTTCGACGAGATCACAAACAAAGTAACGGCCGGATCGCAGGTTTTTAAAACCTCGTCAATTTGCGCCCGGTCAGGACTTGAGACAAAGGCGACCGACAAATCTTCGCGTTGAAAATCTTTCAGCGCATCAGCCACAAACATCGGTCCTAAGTGCGACCCGCCGATGCCGATATTCACGATATGACGAATGGGTTTGCCCGTTGAGCCCGTGCACGCTCCGCTGCGCACGCGTTCAGAAAATTCGCGCAAGCGATACAGCGCATGAAGCACATCGCCCATCACGTCAACGCCGTCGACGATAATGGGCCGCACCAGACCTCGACCTTCGGCACGATTGCGCAGCGCCACATGCAGCACTGCGCGGTTCTCGGTGGTATTGATTTTTGCGCCCGCGAACATTGCCGTGCGTTGCTCTTCAACATGACGGGCGCGGGCCAGCGCCATCAGCAATTCCAGCGTCAGCTTGGTGATGCGGTTCTTGGAAAAATCCAATACCAGCGACCCAGCGCGCAATGAGTATCGCGCAAACCGATCTGGCTCGCGGGAAAACAAATCGCGCATCTGAACGTGAGCCATGGTTTTGGCGTGCTCGCGCAACGCCAACATTTCAGGCGTCTTGGGGGCTTGCGGAGGGGTGGGTGATTTGGCCATGTCTGTGATGGTCTAATGTTTTGCGCGGCGCGATTCGAGTTTGGGGAGGATGTTGACTTTAAAACTATCAAGGTCGTGCACAAAATCAGGGAACGCAAACATCGTCGCATCCACTTTTGCCTCGTCATAAATGCGATCAAGGTATTTGGCGATGGTGGAATGTGAGCCCACCAGCGTGGGCAAGCCCATAAACATCGATTTTTTCTTCAAACTCGCTGACATGCCATCTGATTTATCCAACTCCGCCTGGCCCACCAACGTGGCAATGGCTTTTTCATCAGCACCTTCGACAATGTGGTCAAAGCGTTTGGTGGCTTGGGCATCGGTGTCGGCGGCAATGATGTTGAACAAACCAATCGTGCCGCATTTGCGGCCAATCTTGGAGGCTTGCGCTTGCAGCGAGCTGGTAATGCTGCGAATTTTTTTGATGTCTTCTTCGATATCGTTGATATTGCCGCCCGCAATGATGAAGTTGCGGTCGCCCTTTTCAGCGGTGAACCTTACACCGCGCTCTGATTGGCCAGCACAGACGAGTGAAATGTTCGTCGAGGGCTTGGGCTTAATCTCAGCTTCGTTCATCGTGAAGTACTTGCCCTTAAAGTTCGACTTCCCCGTCGACCACAGTTCGCGCAAAATTGTTACGTATTCATCGGCATAGTCATAGCGATTGTTGAAATGAATATCGCCAGGCCAGAGGCCCATTTGGTTGAACTCGTCCTTGTACCAGCCCGAGACAATGTTCAGCCCGAAGCGGCCCGGGCACACAGCTTCAATTGTTGCGGCCATGCGCGCGGCCACGGCGGGATGCAACGACAGATTTGTGACGGATGGAAACAACTGGATCTTGCTGGTGATGGGTGCCAGTGCCGCCGTCAACGTGAACGAATCAAGCGCGTAGTCCCAGTATTCGGTAGCGCCCCCAAAGCCGCGAAACTTCACCATGCTCAGCGCAAACTCAAAACCCATCGCCTCGCATTTAAGGGTCACATCGCGGTTGAGTTCCCACGTCGGCCAGGTCGGCGGCACATTGCGCGACATGATAAAGCCGCCCTTGGCGATAGGCAGAAAAATACCGATTTCCATAGGCATGTGCGCCCTTCCGAAGCCGCAGTGCGTCAGCTGTCACACACTCTGACGCGCCGCACACTTTCGTTCAAGGCACCAAGGCACACCAATCAGGATTTGCGTTCCCGCTCAGGGCGTTTACGCGGCGCGGCGGGTGTTTCTTGGGGCTTTGCGCCCACCTGCGCAGTGGGGCCCACCACCACCACGGTCAGCGCATCTGGTTTATACAGCCGCGCCGCCACGCGTTTGGCGTCACTGAGCGTGACCGCATCGATGTAGCTGTTGCGCTTATCAAGATAGTCGAGGCCGAGGTTGTCTTTCTGCACCGCCACCAACGTATCAGCGATACGACCTGTTGAGGAAAACCGCAGCGGCCAGGCGCCTGTTAAATACTGCTTGGCGTCGTTCAATTCAGCTTCGGTTATCCCATCTTTCTGGATTTTTTTGAACTCCGCACGAATCACATCAAGGCTTTGTTGAGCCTGATCACTGCGCGTTCCTGCGCTGACGATCACAAGGCCTGCTGCATCAAAAGCCTGAATCGATGACGACACGCCATAGGCAAGGCCACGCTTTTCACGCACTTCTTCCATCAGGCGTGACGCAAACGAACCCGCACCAAAAGTGTAATCAAGCACCTGGGCGATATACCAGTCTGGGTCATCACGCTTCATGCCGGGCTGGGCCATGGTGATCACGCTTTGCGGCAACGGCTTGTCGATCTTTATTTCTTGCGCTTTAGTCGACACACGCGCTTCAGGCACTTCGGCTTTTAAGCCCGTCGTCGCGGGCAATGCGCCAAAAATTTTGTCCAGCGCTTGCGCCAACTGTTGCGGTGTGATGTCACCCACCGCCGAAACAATCAGCCGGTCTTTTGCTAGGCGCTTTTTGACCCACTCGTTCAAATCATCGGTGGTGATCGCGGCAATCGTCTCAGGGGTGCCGCCCTCAAGCCGTCCATAGGGATGGCCCGGGAATAGTGCCGCCATGAGTGTGCGTGAGGCAATCCGGTTGGGGTTCTCAGACTCTGATTTAAGTCTCACCTGAATTTGGCGGCGCACGCGCTCGGTGGGCTCAGCATCAAAGCGTGGCTTGGTCATGGCCAACATCAACGAGTCGAACGCAACGGATGAAGCTTGCGTGGTCGTTGATACCGCACCGCGCACCGCATCGCGGTCGGCGCTGAAATTCAATGAAATCGCGCGATCTTCTAAATCTGACTGAAAGGCGAAGCTGTCTTTGTCGCCAGCACCTTCGTCCAACAATCCTGCGGCCATGGTGGAAAGGCCAAGTTTCGCTTCTGGGTCCAGCGACGACCCCCCGCGAAACATGAACGAAATACCGATGATGGGGTTGGTATGATCTTGAACCAGATAGGCCTTGATCCCGCCGGGGCTGGTAACAGACTCGACGGTAATGGCATTGGCACTACTGACGTAGGTTAGTACAGCGGTCAGCGCCAAAACGCGTGTGACTGAAAAGCTCATGGTTAGGCTCCCGCTTTCGGCAGCAAAATAGCGGTGCCCGAGGTTGATTGTTCAATCACTTTGCGCGCTGCCGCCCTGACTTGATCAGCCGTCACCGCCTTCAAGCGTTCAGGCAAGGCTTCGATTTCCTCTAAGGGTACGCCAACCGTCAGCAAGGCCCCCACACCTTGGGCCGCGCCCAAAGCAGAGTCTTTGGCAAATACCAGCCCAGTAATAATGCGGTCTTTTGCACGTGTAACATCAGCATCAGAAATGCCGTCTTTAAGGATTTTGGTGAGTTCCTCAGTCAGCGCCGCCTCGGCTTGGGGTATCGTCACGCCTGGGTTGGGGCTAAAGCTAATTGTCAACGCGCCATAACTCACGGCGTGAGGATCATAAGATGCCCGCACACTGGCTGCGAGTTTGCGATCAACCACCAACGCGCGGTAGAGCTTAGACGTACTGCCGCCGCCGATGATTTCTTCGAACACATCAAGGGCGTAAACATCGCTGCGATCGCCAACATTGAAGCTGGGCGCGATCCATTTGCGCCACCATTGCGGCTGGCGCACGCGGGCATCGGCGTAGGTGACCGAAACATTTGCTGACGGGGCAAGTTCGGTGGGCCGTTTGCGCGACACGGGCTCGCCAGCGCGCGGAATAACGCCGTAGTATTTCTCAGCAAGCTCTTTCAACTTCTCAAGCGTGATGTCGCCTGACACCACAAGAATGGCGTTCTCTGGGGCATAGAAGCGGTGATAAAACGCAAAGGCATCTTCGCGGTTTAAGCTGGCCATTTCTTTTTCCCAGCCAATCACCGGGATGGCATAGCGATTGGTCAGCCACAACGCAGCATCAAGGCGCTCGTCTAAAATAGCGGCCGGTTGGTTCTCAACCCGCATACGACGCTCTTCGATGATCACTTCGCGTTCGGTCTCCACCTCCTTGGGGGCCAGCACCAAGTTGCGCATCCGGTCGGCTTCAATTTCCATCACTAGGCCGAGACGATCAGCGGCGATGTTTTGGTAGTAGGCCGTATAATCGTGCGAGGTGAAGGCGTTTTGGTCACCGCCGTTGCGCGCCACGACGTCGTCCATCACGCCATCGGGGTACTTCGTGGTCCCCTTAAACATCAGGTGTTCCAGAAAGTGCGCGATGCCTGATTTACCCAACGGATCATCCACGGCCCCTGCCCGATACCAGACCATGTGTGAAACCACCGGCGCCCTGTGGTTGGGAATGGCGACAATCTGCATGCCATTGGCCAGCGTGGCCCCTTGCGCACCGTATAATTCGGCCACAGCGGGCGTGGCGAGCACCAAGCTCGCCGCAAGTGGAAGAAGGCCGCGGAGGAAATGAGAGATCATGGGATGATGTGACCACTGTTAAAATGACGGTACCTATAAATAGGTCATCCCCGGCAACAGGCAAAGGCTGTTGCAAACCTTGCATTTCACAAATCAGCCATATCCGAGGGTCATGAAGCTTTTGTAACCTAGAACG
>JANLSL010000218.1:0-7275 GCA_031362385.1 Alphaproteobacteria bacterium
GGTTGCTCTACCCCTGAGCTATGCGGGCACATTTTTAATCAACGAAAGCGGCAATGCGCCAAGGTGGTGCTGTTGAGAGGTCGCGCGCCAGATACTCAACGACGCCAAAAAATAAACTACACCGCGCCAAACACTCGCTTAAAAATCGTATCGACGTGTTTGGTGTGGTATTTCATATCAAACAACGCCTCGATATCTTTGGCCGGAATTTTGGCCACCACGTCGGCGTCTGCTTTGAGCAGGTCGAGCAACTGACCGCTGCCGTTCCAGACTTTCATCGCGTTGCGCTGAACCATCACATAGGCGTCTTCGCGGCTCGCACCCGCTTGCGTGAGGGCCAGCAGAACACGTTGCGAGAACACCAGCCCGCCCATCATATTTAAGTTACGCGCGATGGCCTCGGGATAGAGCACCAACTTATCAATCACGCCTGTCAGGCGCGCCAATGCGAAATCCAGCGTAATCGTCGCATCAGGGCCGATATAACGCTCGACCGATGAATGCGAGATATCACGCTCGTGCCACAGCGCCACATTTTCCATCGCGGGTGTCACATAGCCACGGATCACGCGGGCTAAGCCGGTGAGGTTTTCAGTCAGCACCGGGTTGCGTTTGTGCGGCATGGCCGAGGAACCCTTTTGGCCAGGCGAGAAATACTCCTCCACCTCGCGCACTTCTGTTCTTTGCAAGTGCCGGATTTCAGTAGCGACATGTTCAATCGAGCTGGCAATCACACCCAACGTGGCAAAAAAGTTGGCATGCCGATCGCGCGGGATCACTTGCGTTGAAACCGGCTCAATGCCTAAGCCCATGCGCTCAGCGACATAGTGCTCTACGAACGGGTCGATGTTGGCAAATGTGCCCACCGCGCCAGAAATCGCACAGGTGGCAATGTCATCGCGGGCGGCCAGCATTCTTTTTTTGTTGCGCTCAAACATCGCGTAGAAGCCAGCGAACTTCAGCCCCATGGTGGTGGGCTCGGCATGGATGCCGTGGCTGCGGCCCATGCATACGGTCATTTTGTGCTCAAGTGCACGCTTCTTGAGGGCGGCCAGGAGGTCGTCGATGTCTTTCAATATAATCGTCGAGGCCTGCAACAGTTGCACCGACAAACAGGTATCGAGCACGTCTGATGACGTCATGCCTTGGTGAACAAACCGGGCGTCGGGCCCGACGTGCTCGGCCAAGTTCGTCAGGAATGAAATAACATCGTGTTTGGTTTCTTTTTCAATCGCATCAATGCGCGCGATCTCCCACTTACCCTTTGCCCAAACAGCTTTGGCCGCTGATTCAGGAATAACCCCGAGCTTGGCCTGGGCGTCACAGGCATGCGCCTCGATTTCAAACCAAATCTGAAATTTGTTTTCCGGCTCCCAAATCTTGGTCATGTCGGGGCGGGCGTAACGGGGGATCATCGGGGCTCTTTCAGAATAGGTGTTTGTGCCTTGGTATAGGCAATTCTGGGCGCGCTCGCCAGGGTGAGGTTTGGCCCACCCGGGGGCATGCCTCAGGCGCTTAGACCATGCACGGGATTGATTTTTGATACCACCACATTGCCCCTATATTACCTCAGCGCAGATGAAACCGATGGAGAGCGGTATGGCAGACGACAAGCAAAATTCGTGGCCGGGGCAAGACCCAGGCGATGGCCGCAACCCCACGTATTTCGACAACCCCAAGATCGACGCGCTAGTGAGTGTGACCATGGAACTCGGCGCGGAGCAATGGGTGCAGGCCGAGCGCTTGCGCATTATCGAAAAATTGCTCACCGACAACGGCGTCGTCACCACCGAGATGATCGAAAATATGTGCCCAGCGAAGTCGAGCGCCTAGCCACCAAGAAAAATCACGATGCATAAATCGGGCGGCTTTATGGGGCCTTTGGGTAGCTGACAGGTTAAAAATTGCTTTTTAGTCGACCTGGGCAGGAGTATGATATCGAAAGAAAAATCGGCTTTCTTATATGAAACTTAGGCACCGAACGTGAATGATCGTGGTTCTCGAGAGGCAGTTCTTCATCTTGTTAAGGCAGTTGACAATTTGTCGCGTGGCTTGACCATTGTGCGTCAAGAGGTCTCTGAGCCAATCGCGCGCCTGGATAACTTGACCGCTGAAAAAGAAATTCAAAGCTGTCGACAAAATCTTCAGTTAGCAATTGATGCGTTGAACAAAATAAATGTCTGACCCAGTATTAAAACTTCTTGATGATAGGATTCAAAAGGCAGTCGATGTTGCGCTCGAGAAAACATCGAAGCCAGGAGATTCGGGCGGCGGAGGTGGCAGTATGGAATACAGGATAGAGTTGATCGAGAAAGCGGTTCAGTCCCTTCGCGCTGATACCAATGGGTTAATGGAAGCCTCGGGTAGGCTCGTGCTTGATGCCGCAGAGATCAAGGGTAAGCTTTCTCAGATGCCAACGGCCTTTCAACTGGCAACTTGGATGGCTGGCTACGCATTGGCCTTGACGGTCCTCATTTTCGCGGCCCTGAAGTTCGCTCAGTCTTAGCGACCCTCAATCTAAATCAACCCTTGCGTCTTGAACGAGACATGGCCGCCACGGCTGACGATGATGTGGTCATGCAATGTCAGGCCAACCGTGCTGGCCGCTTCTTTAACTTTGCGGGTCATGTCGATATCAGTTTGTGAGGGCTTAGGGTCACCACTGGGATGATTGTGCACCATAATGAGAGAGCTTGCGTTCAATTCCAATGCGCGCTTGACCACCTCGCGCGGATAAACGGGTGTATGGTCCACTGTGCCTTCGCCTTGGGCTTCGTCACTGATGAGTTTGTTTTTACGGTCGAGGTAGAGTACGCGAAACTGCTCAACCGTATTGTAAGCCATTTGCGCCGTACAATAATCGATCAACGCCGCCCACGACCCAATCAACGGCTGGTTTTTGATTTTAGTTTTCAGCAAGCGTTGGGCTGCAACTTGCACAGCTTTTAATGCCGCGATCCCAGCGTCACCGATGCCTTTAACGTTGCGCAGGGCATCAGCATCGGCCGAAATAACTTCGGCAAAAGAACCAAACGCGCGCAACAGTTCCTTGGCGATGGGCTTGGTATCGCTGCGCGGGTGGGCCATGAACAACAGCAGTTCCAACAACTCGTAGTCGGGCAGGCTGTCAGGCCCGCCGTTCAAGAACCGCTCGCGCAACCGTTGCCGATGCCCCAGGTAATCGGGCACGGGCGTTGCAGCATCGGCTTGGCTGGCGGTTGGTTCCAAGAACAGGTCTTGGCCGCTTGCGTCACCAAGGCCTTTGGGTGTCATGACTAGAAGGGTTGGGGCGGCGCCGGTTCGTTTTCCGGGCCATAGGGCGCACAGGTGTAGCCCTTGGGTGAGAGCGTAAAAATTTCAACGCCGGTTTCTGTGACACCTACAGTGTGTTCAAACTGGGCTGACAGCGACTTATCGCGTGTCACCGCTGTCCACCCATCTTCGAGAATTTTAGTGTCATGGCGGCCTGCATTCACCATCGGCTCAATGGTGAAAATCATACCTGCTTCCAACACCAGGCCATCGCCCGGGTCGCCGTAGTGCATCACGTTGGGGGGCTGATGGAAAACCTTGCCAATGCCGTGCCCACAGAAATCGCGCACGACCGAGAAGCGCTGCCCCTCGGCGTATGATTGAATGGCGTGGCCGACATCCCCCAGCGTGGCGCCGGGCTTTACCGCAGCAATGCCGCGCATCATGGCTTCATACGTCACTTCAACCAAACGGCGGGCTTTGATTTTAACGTCGCCGACGAAATACATGCGGCTGGAATCGCCGAACCAGCCATCGACAATCGGCGAGACGTCGATGTTCACAATATCGCCGTCGTGCAAAATCCGGTCGCCGGGAATGCCGTGGCACACCACATGGTTCACCGATGTGCAGATGGATTTAGGGTACCCGCGATAATTCAACGGGCCGGGAATGGCGCCGTGCTTGGTGTGGTACTCGTGGCACAGCCGGTCGATCTCGCCCGTGGTCACGCCGGGGCGCACAAAGGGCGTAATGAAATCCAAAATTTCCGCAGTCAAACGGCCAGACTTGCGCATCGCCGCAAAGGCGTCGGGTCCGTGCAGTTCAACGTCGCGTGGACGGCGGAGGGCCGCTTCTCTCATTGCCAAGTTCATTCGTTGCGCCGGGCTGGCCGGCAAGTTTTCAAACGCTCGATGACACGCGTTAGATAAGACCCTAACCAGGTAAATCCATCGTCAACGGCTTGCCGATGGTTATACTATTGGTTGTCATCTCGCAACCATAACACAGCGCCTCAACACCCGTTTTCATAGCCTTTTCAAAGGCTTTGGCATAAACCGGGTCGATATCGGCGGCCAAGCCGAACCGTTTAGAATCAGTGCGTTGGACCAAATAGAACATCACCGCGCGGCTCCCGCTTTTAACCACCTCAGCTAACTCATTGAGATGCTTGGTTCCCCGCTCGGTCACGGAGTCGGGGAACTCGGCCCGACCTTTGGGGCCTAAGTCGCGTTTCATGGTGACGTTCTTCACCTCGACATAACAGGGCGGCTTTTTGGGGTCCTCGAGCAAAATGTCGATCCGCGAGTTTTTGCCATACTTTTGCTCACGCTTCAGCGACGCATAGCCCTTCAGGCTTTTGATCTCGCCTGCCGCAATGGCCTCGGCAACCAGGCGGTTAGGGTAGGCGGTATTGATGCCCACCAACCCGCCGCCAATCTCGATCAACTCCCAGGTGAATTTGAGTTTGCGCTCGGGGTTATCAACCGGCGTTAACCACACGCGCGATCCTGGTTCTTTCACCGACAACATCGAGCCTGAATTGGCGCAGTGCGCGGTGACAACTTTGCCGTCTTTCAGCGTCACATCGGCAAAGAAGCGCTTATAGCGCTTGATCAGCGTGCCCTCGATGAGTGGCTTTTCGAATTTCATGGCGTCCTCTTGATTGGTATTTCAATCGTATTCAAAGCATCGGCCAGGCGTGCTGTGGCGCTGCCAGGGCGCATGGCCTTTTGTTGCGAGGCGTGTGGTGCCCAGCCGGTCATGGTGATGATTTGAAACGTGGCCGTCACGCGCCCGCGTGGATCTGAAAACTTTTCTCGGTAAATCTCAAGGGCGCGGGCCAGCACGTCGCGGCGCAGAAATGTTTTGCGTCGCTCGCGCACCGCATTAGTTTCGCCCATAGCGCGCAGGTCAGCCAGCAACTTCAGTGGCTCGGCATAGGTGACAGTAATGCTATCAGCGTCGATGACCGGCAGCGCAAACCCGGCGCGGTTCATCAGCTGGCCAGCATCACGCACATCAACAAACGGTGAGACACGCGGGCTAGCCCCGCCGGTGATTTCACTTTCAGCCTCAATCAGTACCGTGCGTAATTCTTTGAGGGTCTCACCACCAAACACCGTGGCCAGCAACAATCCATCGGGTTTCAGCGCACGGCGAATTTGTACCAACGCACCCGGCAAGTCGTTGGTCCAGTGCAATGATAAATTCGAGATCACCAAGTCCAGCGTACCATCGCCAAAGGGCAACGCTTCTTCGTCGCCGCTGAGCGTGGGCTGACCATTTTTTTTGGCTACGCGCGCCATTGCCGGTGAGGTGTCACATTGGAAGAGGTGGTCGATTTTGGCCGAGTTGCCCAAAACTGCTGCTACTTGTCCGCCATGACAGCCCAAATCCAACGCCAATGGAAATCGCCGCGTCACATCATCCAGTCGGTCAACTAACCGTTCAGCTGCTTCGCGAAACAAGAAATCGGCCTCGCCCAGGCGCGCAGCCGCGCGGTCGCGATGGCGGCGCACGGCAGAGCGATCAAAGACGAGCATACTGTCGGACATAACCCCAAATTTATGACATGCTGGTGAGGATGCATACAGCCTTACAGGCAAGCTCTGATCTGGTCCGCCGCATCGGTCGCGGCCTATTGGATGTTTTGTTGCCGCCGCAATGCCTGGCGTGTGATGCCGCGGTAGATCAGCCCGGTAGCCTTTGTGCCGCGTGCTTTGGCCAGTTCACATTTTTGACGCGGCCCTATTGCCAGGTGTGCTGCCTGCCCTTCGAGGCTGCGGTGATGGAGGACGAGCTCATCTGCGGTGCGTGTATGAAAGACCGCCCGGCGTTTAACCGCGCGCGGGCCGTGTTCACCTATCGCGATTCAGGGCGGACTTTGGTTTTAAAACTCAAACACGCCGACCGCACCGACGCCGCCGCGCATTTGGCCGGTTGGATGCAACGGGCGGGCGCGGAACTATTGCGCGATATTGACTGCATTGTGCCGGTACCGCTGCATTGGCGGCGGCTGTGGATGCGCACCTATAATCAATCGGCACTTTTGGCCAATGTTTTGGGGCGCGTTGCCCAGAAGCCGGTGATCGCCGATGGCTTGGTGCGCACCCGGGCCACGCCCAGCCAAGGCGGGCTTGATCGCGCCCAACGGCGGCGCAATGTAGTTGGTGCGTTCAAGGCCCACCGCGCCGATGAAGTTAGGGGCAAATCTGTTTTACTGATTGATGATGTCATGACCACCGCTGCCACGGCTGATGCGTGTTCGCGAGCCTTGCTGCGGGCCGGTGCACGGCAAGTCGAGGTGCTATTGCTCGCGCGCGTGCCTGCGCCTGGAAGTTTTTAATTTGCTCACAGCTGGGCAACGTGTTCGTTTGATGAGGCTTGACTATTCGTCTTTTATAAGAGACATTGGTGATGGAAATAGAAGTTCGGCAAACTGATGTTTTTGGCACCTGGTTCGCCGAACTTCGGGACCGGCAAGCACAAGCCCGCATCACTGTGCGTATTCGCCGCCTGTCGCTTGGCAACCCAGGTGACGCAAAGTCGGTCGGGGGCGGTGTTTCGGAAATGAGGATCGATTACGGCCCAGGATACCGTTTGTATTTTACGCGGCGCGGAAATGCCCTCGTTGTTCTGCTATGTGGCGGTGATAAGAAAACTCAAGGCCGGGATATTGCCCTCGCCCAAGAAATTGCCCAAGACCTATAGAGAGGATTCATGGCTCGCAAAACACACCGCTGGGATGCCGCTGACACCTTGCAGACCAAGGAGGATATTGCCGCCTACCTTGATGCCGTGCTGGAAGATGGCGACCCTGAATTGCTCAAGGCTGCATTGGGTGACGTTGCCCGCGCAAAAGGCATGACAGAAATCGCCGAAGCAACGGGGCTTGGGCGCACAAATCTCTATAAGGCGTTGTCGCCCGAAGGAAACCCTGAGTTTGCTACAGTGGCAAAGGTGCTTAAGTCGCTCGGCTTACGGCTACATATTGCCGCGTAGCACAAACCTTCATTCCTC
>JANLSL010000231.1:0-2269 GCA_031362385.1 Alphaproteobacteria bacterium
ACGGCTCTTGGTCTGTAGTAAGGAAGTAAGGTTATAAGGTTAATTTGGTCGAATCGCAAGACGCCCGGGAATGGCCTTATCAACCGCCCCGCCACGTCTTACAATATAGCAGGGTTATTCGTGTCGGGAGAAAGGCTATGCAACTTCAACGTCGTGAACTTTTGACCACTGCTGCCACTGCGCTGGCCTTCACAAGCAGTTCTTCGTTTGCCCGTAACCTGCCCACGGCCAGTCCCAAATCACAGGGCTTCGACCCCGCGCGCTTGAAGCGCATTGGCGTGGCGTTGCAGCGACGCGTTGATGCAGGCGAAGCGCCGGGTTTTTTGGCCGCCGTGGTGCGCGACAACAAGCTGGTTCATTTCGACGCGGTTGGTTATCGCGACATCGCAACCAAAACACCCATGACACGCGACACCATCTTTCGCATCATGTCGATGACCAAGCCTATCGTCTCGGTCGCAGCCATGATGTTGGTGGAAGAAAACCGCCTGCGGCTCTCCGACCCTATCGCTAAATATATTCCTGCATTCGCTAAGTCTCAGGTTTATGTCAGCGGCGAGGGCGAGAACATCGTCACCGTCCCCGCCAAACGCCAAATCCAGGTGCGCAACCTGCTGATGCACACCTCGGGTTTGTCTTATGGTTCAACGCGCGGCTCGGCTGTCGAAAAACTTCAGTATGAACGTAAAATAAGCACACAGTTTTTTTCGTCGCTGCCCGAATTTTGCGATGCCGCCGCCAAGCTGCCGTTATTGTTCGAGCCAGGCAGCAAATGGAACTACAGTATTTCCACAGATATCCTCGGTCGCGTGGTCGAAGTGGCCTCCGGCCAGCCACTCGCTGAATTTTTGCACGAGCGCATTTTTGTACCGCTCGCCATGTCCGAGACCGCGTTTTTTGTCGCGCCCGAAAACGCCCATCGTTTGGTGACGTCTTACCGCGCCACCGACAAAGGCCTGGAAAATTTTGGCCCCGAGTCCGTGAGCCGATTCCTTAAAGCGCCCGCAGTGGCCTCTGGTGGTGGGGGTCTCACATCGACCGCCGACGACTATCTCAGTTTTGCGGCGATGCTGTTGAACGAAGGCGAGTGGAACGGTGCCCGCCTTTTAGGCCCCGAAACCGTGCGCATGATGCGCGCCAACCATCTGCCAAAGCCAATCATGGATACGCGCGATTCCGGTTTCGGGTTGGGTTTCGGCGTCGATCTTACACCCGCCAGCCGTGACTATTACGGTGGGGCGGGCAGTTACCATTGGTCGGGTGCGCAACGCACGCATTTTTGGGTTGATCCCACCAACCGCATCATCGGGCTGTCGATGACCCAGGTTGACCCGTTCGATAATTATTTTGAAGAAGACATGCGCGCGCTGACTTATCAGGCGCTCATGGGCTAAACGCGCATGACTGACGCGGCCATCCCCGGCCTCACGCGCCACTTTTGCACCGTTGGTCAACGCCAGGTGCATTACCGGCGCATGGGAAATGGCCCGGCTTTGATTGCGCTCCATCGTCTGCCGCGCTCGTCCAAAGACATGGCCTCGTTCATGCAAGCGGCGGCGGAAAAATTCACCGTCATCGCCCCCGATATTGCGGGCTATGGCAATTCGTGGCCGCTGACTCAAAATACTGAAAACGATATCCCGGCGTTTGAAAGCTATGCCGATGACATTGATCAATTTGTAACCGCACTTGGTGTCAAACGCGCAGCACTCTATGGCGAGGGTGAGGGCGCAGCGCTCGCACTCTATCTCAGCCACCAAAATCCAACCCGGTATGGATGCGTCGCTTTGAGCGAGTTGATGATTCTGAGCGAAGCCGACTTAAAAGGTGCGCGTGACGCCATTCCCCTCTTTGAGCCCAAGTGGGATGGCAGCCATTTTGCGTGGCTGTGGGCATACTTGCGCGAAGAGAATTGTTTTTCACCCTGGTGGATCAAACGGGCCGACACGCGCATCAATCAGGATATGCCCTCAGCCGATGTATTGCATAATCGATTTATCGAATTTGTGTCCGGTCGAGATCAGGGGCGGAGCTATCATCAGGGAATCATTTCTGCACTTGAGTTCAAACCTGCCGCATATATTTCAAAGCTAACCGTGCCGATACTGCAGACTGGCTCATCAGCCAGACATGAGCATCTGTCGCAGGCTCAGGTGATTGAGTTTTTAGCCGCCAATATCAATCGTGCCGAAGTGCCGCCGCCTGCGCCGCGCGCAAAACCTATCTTTAATGCGCTGTGTGATGATTTTGTCTCAATGCCGGGTGGCCA
>JANLSL010000233.1:0-2632 GCA_031362385.1 Alphaproteobacteria bacterium
GTCAGCCAGCCGCCCCGCACGGACGCGCCCGTAGCTCAACTGGATAGAGCATCTGACTACGGATCAGAAGGTTAGGAGTTCGAATCTCTTCGGGCGCGCCATTCTTCCCAAGGCTTTTGGCCTTGTGTTCCGCGACCACCAGGGTCGTGTCTGGACTTGTACCGGTTTAGTTCCGAGTTTCGTGTAGTTTTTGCAGGAACAAGGAGCAGGCCATGGGTATGAAGCGGACTGATGATTTCATGGCTGATGCGCATGCTCAAGAAGTTCGCATTCGGCTTAGCTTGGATCGGCAAGAAGGCGGTCTTTTCCAGCACCATCTTAATTTCAGGGTGAATAACCCGTATAAATCAATGATTTTAAATGTATACTCAATGGGCATAAAAGAGTGCAAAATTAACTTGAGCGACTGAAACTTTATCTGTATACTCAAATAAATAAATGAGTATACAGATATGTACAAGCTGCCCCTGAGCCTGCAAACCGTTTATGCCGATCTTCTTGATCGAGCGTTCAATGACGCCTTTGCGGAGGATTTCCCAGACAACGGATCCTTCGTCAGCAAGGTGCGTAACGGTCGCCGCTATTGGTACTTTCAACCCAATGATGTCGAAGGCCGTCCGCAAAAATACGTTGGGCCCGAGACCCCCGAACTTCTCACAAAAATCCAATCGCATAAGCGATCAAAGGGTGACGCCAAACAACGTCGAGCGATCGTCACATCGCTTCATAATTCCGTAGGGTTACCAAGGCCGGGCGATCAGGTCGGAGCGATACTTGAAGCCCTATCACTCGCTGGCGTTTTTCGATTGCGGGCGGTCCTTGTAGGTACGGTTGCTTACCAGACATATGCAGCGATGTTGGGCGTAAGACTGCCAACCGGCGCTATCCATTCATTAGATATCGACATTGCACAGTTCTGGGATATTTCCATAGCCGTAGAGGATAATGTGCCGCCGATGCTCGAAGTTCTGCGTCAGGCAGAGCCAAGTTTTCGGGCGATACCGCATAGTCATGATGCGCGTCAAACCACGCGATACCAAGCAAACGACGGACTGCGCGTCGATTTTCTGACGCCCAATCCCGGACCCAACAGCGATGAACCGCAACGTCTGGATGCCCTCAACACAGACGCTGAGCAGCTGCGCTTCCTGGACTTTCTCATAGCTGAGCCGGTTCGGGCAGTCGTACTGCACGGGGCCGGGATCCCTGTCCTGGTGCCTTCTCCCCAACGATATGCCGTCCACAAACTCATTGTCGCTCGACGCAGGCGCGCGGAGAACGTTGCAAAAATTGAAAAAGATTTCTGGCAAGCGAGCTCCCTCTTCGAGATCCTCGCAACGACCAGACCGTACGATCTGAAAGACGCTTGGGAGGAGGCTTGGGACCGAGGTCCAAGTTGGCGACAATGCCTTAGCGAGGGCCTTTCTCAAATTCCGATTGAAGCATGTGAGATGCTTCTAAAGACCGTTGGGGCAAAACGAAGCATCGTGCTCAATTTGACCTTATCGTTTTCTGGTGGCAGGCCACATTACGACAGTGATCGTGATGTTATTGCCTTTCCAGCGCAGATTGCGGGAAAGAGGTTCTTATGTCGCATCAGTCGAGAGGCGCTTGAAGACGATTTTGGAGCTGACGATGAAGCAGGAGAACGTTACATGGAGGCGTTTCGCAAGCATCGGAAAATAATCGAGGATCTTGCAGCGATAAAGTTTTTAAACGGACCTATTGAGGAGCCAGGAGTTCTCTTGATCAAGACGGGCGATCTTCGAAACCCATTATTCGCCGCTGCCCTAGGATCGAACGCCGTCCATCCATAACCTCGTCACATATCGTCACATATCGTCGCATACCGCTCGCCACCATATCCGGACTAGCACTGAGCCGGGCCGGCGAGGGGTCCAAATCGAGTGGAAATGGTTTCAACTGTCCTTCGGACATCCGCAGAAATCCTAGTGCGAACTTGGACTCAAAAAGTTGAAACTAAAGCTCTGAAACCCTCAGAAAACCGCCAAATTTTTAAATCCCTCATCTGACTACGGATCAGAAGGTTAGGAGTTCGAATCTCTTCGGGCGCGCCATTTTTGCTTTTCGACACCCAAAGTCGATTTGGGCTGAAAAATTGACCTAAGACCAAGCCCTGCCTTGTCGCAGGACAGCCACAGGTCAAATGTGGGCTGCGGGTTACACCCCATGAAAACCTGCCCGAATCAGACAGAACCCCTTGAGAGTGCCGATTTGTGGGGCCTAAGATTGTCTCATGACGTATCGTCCTGAAACAACTCGTCCTGAGACAAAAGCGCGTCGAATGTCGCGTCTAACGCTTGCGGCGATCGTTGGTGTTTGGGCGCTCGCAGGTTGTGCAGGCGGGCCGCGCCTGGCGGCAGGCGAGCACGGGAGCGTTATTAAAACTGCGCCGCGGCTTGCAAGTTTCACCTTCAATAGCGCGCCGATGGCGGATGCGGAAGAATTCGCACCCTGGGCCGCCTTGGCCGCGCAAAGCATGCCTGATCAAGTTTTGCTCGATGCCTGTATGGCCGACAAAGTAAAATGCGCCTCGCCCGACCTGGTGCGTTTTCGTCGCATGATGGAAGTCGCTGGCCCCCTGGCCCCACGCGACCAGCTTAATTTGGTC
>JANLSL010000259.1:0-3799 GCA_031362385.1 Alphaproteobacteria bacterium
CCTCATTTTGCGCCTCAAGGCGTTGATAGAAGCTGTCATTAAAGATGATGTTTTCATATATCGAGTCTGGCTGTATTTTTGCCATGACTTGAAAGTGTTGCTCGGATTCATGGCGCAAACCACGCGAAGTCAAGCATACCGCTTTAGCGCCAATGGCATCACGATGCGCGGGTTCTTGGCTTAGAATGGTGTCGGCAACTGCTTCATACTCATCACGCTGTGCGCGCGCAAAGTCGAAGTACAATTCTTTGAGCGAAGTTAAATGATACGGCATCAAGCCGCGCGCTGTGCGTTCGGTCCATTCCATATAAGGCGAGAGCTGATTCAAATAGGCAAGGCGCGCCTTTAATGACGCATCCTGAGGCGGCTTTGCTTTTAGTAAAGCTGCCAACCCTTGCGACAACTGATCAATTGGTAAAAGGTTGGCATATTTGCTTGCGAGCACCATGTTTGTTGGGTCGAGGGCTAATGCCTTTTGAAATGTGCTGATGGCTTTGGCGCGGTAGCCCGTTTGTTCATAAATCTCAGCCATCGCAACAAGAGCGCGCATTTCCTGAGGCTGTGTTTCAAGAACGCTTAAGAAAAACTTCGCCGCCCCCGCGAGATTACCTTGCGCTTTCATGACTTCAGCCAGCGTCAAGCCGATGGGAACGACCGGCCGCTCTTGAATCGCCCGGCGCGCATAACCTTCAGCTTCGCCAAGCCTGCCCCCGATTAAAGCGGCACGTGCGGCCATATCGAGCGCGTCTGAGTTTTTTGGATCAAGAGCAAGTGTGCGCCTGAGATATTCTTCACCTAATTGTAAATTACCCTTTTCAAGCTCACGCTTGGCGGAATTAAACAGCGCTTTGGCACTCTCGGTCGGAGCGCGCAATGGAACGACCTTGGGGTGGGCCACTTCGGCATCAACGATGAAGACTGATTCACCGCGCCAAAGCCGATTATCGGGCCTGATATAACTAAACTTGTTCCACGCGTTGAGTTTTTGGCGATAAATGCTTTGGTAATTCGGTACAGCGAGAAGCTCGACCTCGCTGTCATCAAGTTCACAGCCAATCTCGTTATAAATATCAAGATTCGACGTATCGATGCGCGGCAGTTGACCAGCCTTGAAGTCATCCCACATCTGCGAATAGAGGCCCTCCAGATGGCGCGCCAACAAGGGCGTATCGAACAGAACACACGTATCGCGCTGGACTTTTAGTTTGTTTCGAATGGCCGCCAGTTTTTGCGGGTTATTACCTAAGGCAACCGCCATCGAAACAAACTGCTCGGGCGTCGAGCAAATCAATTCCGGCAATCCGGCAGATTTCAATAAACTGCCACACACCCGCGAGGCGAAGCTTCGCCCCGCCAGCGTCAGCACTGGCACACCCATCCAAAGGGCATCCGATGAAGTGGTATGCGCACCGTAAGGTGACGTATCAAGAAAGAGGTCGGCAAGCGGATAGCGTGCGAGGTGCTCGGGGTTGCGTGCCTTGGGGGCGAAAATGATGCGCGCTGGGTCAATGCCGGCAGCCGCAGCATGAGCCTTTAAACGTTCGCCCGTTGCAGTAATTGAGGACAACAGCCACAGCACACTATTGGGGACCTGCTTGAGGATCGACATCCAGCGTGCCCACGTAAAGTTCGTGATTTTGTGAGCGCCGTTGAAACAACAGAAAATAATGCCTTCTTCAGGTAGTCCAGCTTCAGCACGGGTCGGCGTTCGATCGGCGACCACACGCTTGCGATCGTTCGGCTGATAGCAGGGTAACTTGAGGACTTTCTCGGCGTAATAAATCTCGCTTTCACGCGGGATGATAAAGTCATCAGCAATAATATAGTGGTGGCTGGTGCTTCCGAGGGTTCCTGGAAACCCAAGCCAATTAACAATGATGGGCGCGGGGCGCAGTGCGATCAGTTTGATGCGTGCGCTATGGGTGTACCCATTGATATCGACAAGAATCTCGATGCCATCAGCCACCATTCTTTCGGCAGCTTGCTCATCTGACATGCCGCCAAGATCAATCCAGTGTTCGGCTGACGCTTTGATACGCTGGTGTGTGCTATCCGTTACTTTATGCCCACAGTAGTACAAAAAAACTTCGACGTTGGCGCGGTCGTGAACTTCATACAGCTCGGCGGTGAGAAAGCCGATGGCGTGCTCGCGCAGATCAGACGATAAGTAACCAATTTTGCGGCGGCGGGGATGAGCCTGCTGCACAAGCTTAGAGTGGTTTGCATCATAGGTTCGGCTTGGTCGACCAACCTGGCCCTTGCAATAGTGTACCGCGTTGGCCAATTGAAGGAGTGGATCGTCAGTGTGAGCGGCCAGGGAGAGCGCAGATATTCCCTTCATCAAATTTTCTTTAGTGATCTGGCCCCAAGGCGTAATCACCGGCCACTTACATTGCCGCTGGCGCAAACTAACCCAGTGCTGAATCACGTCAGGTTGGTTGGGATTGAGATCGAGACTGTGTCGTAGCGCACTTTCAGCGTTCTCATCGACTTGATACTGTTCGAGGACGCGGCCGATTTGTTTAAGCGCAGAAATTTTATAGTTCAGGTTCTCATTGCCGACTTGCGGCAACAATTCAGCAACTTTGTACCACTGCTGAATACCCTCACCGACCCGGCCTAAACGCTCGAGCACATTGCCGAGGTTGATGTAGGGGGGCAAGAAATTGGGGTTAATGCGAATGGCGTTCTCAAGTGCCGCACGGGCACCTTCAGAATCGCCGTATTGGCTGAGCAGCGCTCCCAAATTGAAGTACATCGCGAAACAAACGGAATTGTCCGGGTTGTGTTCGAGCCATGTCCGGTAGAGCTCAATGACGCCAGTAATATTTCCAGCAGCGGTGAGATGGCCCACCGCTGAAAGCAAACCCATGGGATCAAGGGCCCGCTCTCGTGATTGAGCCAGGGCAGCCGGAAGAAGCGACGCGGAATCCATAGAGTCTCAATACCTTAAAAAAGGAAAGGGCCAAACCTGTTAGGGTTTGGCCCTTTTTTCTTAATATGTCGCTAAAGCCGCTTCATCAATTGAACAGGGCCGCAAGCTGCGTCGTGTTCATTTCCGCGATCTGAGCGGCCGTGAAGGCTGAGATTTGCGTAGCGCTCAAGACATCCAGCGCGGTGGCAGACAGCGCCGGGATCTGTGAGGTCAAGAACGAGGCCACATCTGTCGTGTCCAAGCCCTTGAATTGGGTGGTGGTGAAGGTTCCCAATTGCGCAGTCGTCAACGCTTGGATTTGCGTAGTCACGAACGCTCCGACTTGAGTCGACGTGAGCCCGGTAAACTGGGTGGTCGACAAGCTGGCCACAATACCTGCACTGAGGCTGACAATCTGCGGCGATGTCAGGGCGCCGATTTGGGTCGACGTGATACCGGTCAGCTGAGATGTCGTGATGGCTACGATGTCAGTCGTCGACAAGCTCTTGACCTGCGTGGTCGAGAGGCTCCCGAGCTGAACCGTATTAAGGGCACCGAACTGCGCAACCGTGATCACCTCAACTTGGCTGGCGGTCAAACCATCAAGCTGGGTGGTCGACAAGGTACCAAGATTGAGCGTCGATATTGAGGTCAACTGAGTCGTGGTCAGCGCACCAATCTGGGTCGAGGTCAGACCAGTGAGCTGGCTGGTGTTGATGACAGAAATTGTTGCAACTGACAGCGACTTGATTTGAGTCGTGGTCAGTGCGCCAATTTGCGTCGTCGAGATTGCACCAAATTGCGCAGTCGTCATCGCCCCGAGTTGGGTTGAGGTCAACGCTTTGACCTGCGTGGTGGTCAAGTTGCCAATCTGCGTGGTTGTCA
>JANLSL010000277.1:0-3203 GCA_031362385.1 Alphaproteobacteria bacterium
GAAAAGCTGATCCTGCCCTATCTGGATATCGACATTAAATATTACGACTTAGGCGTCGAAAGCCGCGATGCCACCGATGACAAAATAACCGTCGATGCCGCCAATGCCATTAAGCAATACGGGGTTGGCGTCAAATGCGCCACCATCACCCCCGATGAACAGCGGGTGACGGAATTCAAGCTGAAAAAAATGTGGAAGTCGCCCAACGGCACAATCCGCAACATTTTGGGCGGCACGATTTTCCGCGAGCCGATCATCTGCAAAAACGTGCCGCGCTTGGTCCCCAGTTGGACGCAGCCAATCGTGATTGGTCGTCATGGCTTTGGCGATCAATACAAGGCTACTGATTTCAAAGTTCCCGGCAAAGGCAAGCTGACGATGACCTTCACGCCTGAGGGCGGCGGCGCGCCGGTGAACTATGAGGTGTACGATTTCCCCAGCGCTGGCGTCGCCATGGGCATGTACAACCTGGATGATTCTATTTCCGACTTCGCCCACAGCTGCATGAACTATGCGCTGGCGCGCGGCTGGCCATTGTATCTGTCGACTAAGAACACCATTTTGAAAGCCTACGACGGGCGCTTCAAAGATATTTTTCAGAAAATATATGACGATCACTACAAGGCTAAATTCGATGCCAAGAAAATCACCTATGAGCATCGTCTCATCGACGACATGGTGGCTTCGGCGTTGAAGTGGTCGGGTGGTTTTGTGTGGGCGTGCAAAAACTATGACGGCGACGTGCAGTCTGACACTGTGGCGCAAGGGTTTGGCTCGCTGGGCATGATGACCTCGGTGCTGCTCACCGCCGACGGCAAAACGGTGGAAGCCGAAGCCGCGCACGGCACGGTCACGCGCCACTACCGCCTGCATCAGAAAGGCAAAGAAACCTCGACCAACCCAGTCGCGTCGATTTTCGCCTGGACTCAAGGCTTGAAGTATCGCGGCCAATTCGACAACACACCCGATGTGGTGAACTTCGCCGCCCAGCTTGAGAAAACCTGCATCCAGGCGATTGAAACTGGCCACATGACCAAAGACTTGGCGATCTTGGTCGGCCCCGATCAGCCGTGGATGACAACCACGGGGTTCTTGGACAAGTTGGATGAGATGCTCAAAAAGGCGATGAAATAAACGCCGCCACGATTGCGAATTCAACAGACCCTAGTAGCGGGGCTTTTATTTTGCTGTGATGGTGGTTTTAAAGAAATTCCCTGGCGCGGCCTCAACATCAGTATCAATCACTGCGTTCCATTTATTGAGAAATCCAAACAGCGCGATGACCGCGACAATTTCGGCAATTTGATCGTCGTCAAAATATTTGCGCAGCTCGACAAAATCATCATCACTGACCGCCACCGGTGATACGCCCGACGCTTGGGCCAGCCGCATCGCGGCGCGTTCGGCGCCTGAAAAAAGTACACTGGTTTCATAATCCCACGCGGCAGCGATTTTTTCCGGTGCCACGCCAGCATTGAATGCGCCGTGTGCGGTATGAGCACGGCAATACTGACACCCCGCCGCCGTGCTGGTGATGTAGGCTACCAACTTGCGCAGCTCGAGCGGTACGCGGCCCTCGGGCCCATAAATCGACCACGCCAATTGCGAGAGGGCTTTAACCATGCTCGGCAAGCGCGCCATGGTCAGGCCATCGTGAGCGCGAAATCCCATTTTTCTTTCGCCTTCAGCCATCACGGCTTTGAGCTCGGGCGGTAGTTGATCAACACGCAAGGGTGCCAGACGAGACATCAAGGGCTCCTACTTTGTTGAAAAGAAAAACCGATAGCTGGCCTGCACCAACGTTTCATTGGCGCGGGCGGGCAGCCCCAGTTCGATGCGGCGCTGACGTGTTGAACGGACATTCAAAACTTCAAGCGTCAAGCGTTGCGTGTCGCTGGGCCGGAACACATAACTTAAAGTCAGGCCACGGCCATGCTCGCCATTCGGGTCATCGCGGGTGCGGTCCAAATCCTTGACCTCAAAGTATTCAAGACGCGCCGACAGTCGATGCTTATCCCATTGCCGCGACGCTAATAAAAACGCCGAAGCGAAATCATTGTCGACGACCGTTACAGTGGGAAACACCGCCATTTTGGTGTTGCCCACCATGCCTTGCGCCACCAGTTCATAGTCATCAACTGTGGTTGCCACGGCAAAGCTACCGAACTGCGTATACCAAGCATACTGCCGCCCATCAAAAACGCGGGTGTTGGCTTGGTTGTCATAGTAAACAGCGCGTGCCCGGGTTCCATCGCGACCCGCCCACGCCGCCGCAAGATAATATCCGGCGCGATCATCCAGCTCGGCAAACGGCCGAACACTATTCACTTGGCCCGAGGCCGAGCCCCCTGGCGCAAAATTAGATAGTGCGGCCAGTGGCAACCGTGCGGACAAGCCAGACTTACGATCATTGATCACCCAGCCGCGCCAGGCCAACAGCGAGCCGGCAGGATCGTTAGAACCAAACACCGCCCCTGAGAAGGAAAGCTCGCCCGCATCATTGGCCGTCGCCACGCTGGCTTCAGCCCCAATCACACGCATCTCCTCAGCCACCCAGGTGTTGATGGCTGATGAGCTAATGGTAAAAGGGCTGGTCCATGCCAGCCCAGTGTTCTCTAACGAAATCGGCGGAAAAAAAGCCCCCGCTTTAGCGCGAAATCTCAGCGCAGATGTCGGCGCAGGCTTATAGGCCACATAAGCTTCGACCGCATCGACCGCTTGGCGTTGCTGCGAGCCTGCGGTCAGGTGCGCAAAGGCCGTGAGGTCCCAGGTCAGCTGCGTTTGCACAACAACTGCCGCTTCAGCCAGGCGCGCAATGCCGCGGGCACCACCGGCCCGATCACCACCATAACGAACTTTGCCAAAACCACGATCTTGCCATGAGCGGGTGGTGTCGGTCAGCGCCACGCGACCATCAAGCAGTCCGGTGAGTTGAATACCAGGCCACCCCTCAGCACCATCGGCTTGGGCAGTACTGCCCCCACCCGCACACAACATCAATGCAATGACGACAAGCCAACTTTTACAAAAAAACTGAAGCATGCATCTTGTGTGTCACATGCATACGCAAAATCAAAACAAAAATGCGTGAGTAGCTTATACCGCGTGTCCAATGATGTCGGCCAAGGCGCGGGGGTCGATGGGCTTTTGCAAAACGCCTTCGACACCGATTCGCGCAGCAGCGGCGCGCAGCTCGTCCGTCG
>JANLSL010000282.1:0-10394 GCA_031362385.1 Alphaproteobacteria bacterium
GTTTGCCGACGGAGGATATCGTTTCGGTGATCTGTTACGCGACATTGCCCTGAGCAAAGCCTTTTATAGCGTTACTACACCGCCAGCCCGTTCCGCTGTGAACGTTACTGAGGAGTCAAAATCATGAGTATGCTTTTGAAAAAACCATTTGGCCGTCGTGAAATTTTGCGGGGCACTGTTGGCGGAGCCGCCATCAGTGTGGCACTTCCTTTTCTCGATTGCTTTCTCGACACTCATGGGCAGGCCCTGGCCTCAGGGGCCCCATTGCCATTGCGGTTTGGAACCTGGTTCTGGTCGATGGGTCACACCCCCAATCATGCTGTAGTGCCCCGCGCCGATAAGCTTGAGTTTCTTGAAGAATGCAAATCGCTCACGCCGCACACCAAGCACATAAATTACTTTGGGCAATTTAACTCACCCCTCGATGGTCGTCCCAATCACGTTCACCATACCGGCTGGGTGACAGCCCGCACCGGCACTGCGCCAGCGCTCCCGGGTGATATTCCAGCGCCGACACTTGATGTCATGGTCTCAGATGCGATTGGTGGAAACTCAAGGTTCCGCAATATCGACGTGACGTGTACCGGAAACCCGCGCGATACCTTTACCGCGCGTAATACCCACAGCCGCAGTGGCGCAGAAGCCTCGCCGGTTGCGCTCTATCAGCGTATTTTTGGACCCGAATTCACCGATCCGAACAGCCTTGATTTCAAGCCCGATCCAGACCTGATGCTGCAACAAAGTGTGCTGTCGGGTATTGCCGACCAACGTCAACGCTTTGAGCAGCGCTTGGGTGCTGCTGATAAAGCGCGCATTGATGAATACTTCACTTCGATTCGCCAGCTTGAAAATCAACTGACACTGCAGCAACAAAAGCCGCAGCCTGCTGATGCATGCCAGGTCATGAAAACGCCAGAAGAAGGGCCGATGGGTTATGAGTTACCCATGGTTCAGGGTAATCACAATGCCTTGGCTAAAATTCTCGCGATGGCTGTTGCGTGTAACCAAACCCGCGTATTCAATCTCGCTTTCAGCAATGCGCTTTCAAGTGTACGCCGTCCTGGTACGGCATATACCCATCATACCCTGACCCACGAAGAAGCGGTCGATCAAGCTAAGGGTTATCAACCCGAAGCGTTTTGGTTCAACTGCCGCGTCATGGAAGCGTTAGCTGGCTTTATTGATATTTTTGCGACCACGCGTGAAGGCAGTGGTACGTTATTGGATAACACATTGATTTTTGCGCATGCTGAAACCAGCTACGCTAAGATTCACGCGGTCGATAATATTCCTGTGATGATGATCGGCACAGCGGGCGGGCGTCTGAAGACCGGCAAGCATATTGTCGGTAATGGCGACCCGATCTCGCGCATTGGCCTCACAGCAATGCAAGTCATGGGTTTGCCGCTCGAGAAGTGGGGTACGGGGTCGCTCCAGACAGCCAAGACCATCACTGAAATTCTCGTTTAAGGTTGTTGTCCACGCATGCCACGTCTTATTGCCGCTTCGTTTTTCCTCGCTGTGGCTGCAATTGGTTTCAATGCCGCCGCCGCCGACGGGCCCCAAGTCCCGCCGGGAGTGACCACCAAACCCTCAGGGGCCGGTGTTTTGTTGGCCGATGCCAAAGGCATGGCGTTGTACACCTATGCCCAAGATTCTCGCCCTGGCAAATCGACGTGCATCGATGCCTGCGCGAAAGTGTGGCCGCCGTTACTTGCCGAAAATGAAATGCCCAAAAAGGGCGACTGGTCGACAATCGTGCGTGACGATGAAACCCACCAATGGGCATTTCGCGGTAAGCCACTTTATACCTACAGCAAAGATAACTACCCGGGCATCGCGCTGGGCGACCGCGTCGGCAATGCGTGGCGTATTGCGCTTGATCCTGTGGTGCTGCCGTCCAGCATGGTCATTCGCTCAATATTTTTGGGCCGCATCCTGACAGATATACATGGCATGACGCTTTACACACGCAGCGATGAAGAAAAAGGGAGGTCAGCCTGCGAAGCAAAATGTTTAGAAACCTGGATTCCATTGCCAGCGCCGTTGTTGGCCAATGATATCGGTGCATCGACGGCTTTGCCGCGCAGCGATGGGACGCGCCAGTGGGCTTATCAGGGTAAAAGGCTGTATTTGAACGCGAATGACTTGAAGCCGGGCGATACTCTGGGCCAAGGCGTTGAAAAATTATGGCAAGTTGCAGTGCTTGAAGCTGCCGCACCGCTGCCACCCTGGGTGACGGTGCAACGGTCGGATATGGGCGAAGTCTATGCCGATAGCAAAGGCCTGACGCTCTATACTTTTGCAGGCTCACTTGAGAAAACAAAGCTGACCGTGTGCGACGATGCGTGCATCAACAAAAACTGGCGCGCTATTCCAGCCGAGGCCGATTCAAATTCAAATGGTGAATGGACCACTGTGGCTGCCGAAGGTGGTGGTCTGCGCTGGGCCTACAAGGGCAACCCGGTTTACGCGCATACCCGCGATACTGAGCCTGGCGCTGTCGGCGGCGATAAATGGGCAGCTGGAGCGGGTGGTGGTGGCGGCGGTTTCAATCCGATTCAGCGCCGCCGTGACTATGAAGAATAGGGCTTACTTGCGCTGACGGCGAAGCTGGCCCCGCAATTCCCCATCTTTGTATTTTGTTGTGTGGATGTTGACGTACACACGGCTGGTGATCAGATACTGAAAGCTGCCATCACTCAGCACTGTTGATCCTTCCAGCGGGCTTGTGATCTTGCCATTTGGCGCCAGATTGACAATTTGTCCGGCATTGCCGCCAACATTTTCTGGTCCGTAGAGCCCAGCGATTGTCGGCGGGGATGTCAGGTCCTTGAATGTCACCTTCCACGTAATCTTCAGGGTTGCCCGCTCAAGCCGTATTTCAGCAAAACCAGTACCCGGGCTTTCAGTCGGGATACTTTGATCTTCTGCTGATATGGCCGTAGTGAAAATAATGTCGTCATCGGCAGCTAAGGCAAGCGATGAGCCAAAAATAGTGCCGATGACCAAAATAAGCGTCGTGAGAATGTGTCGCATGTTAAATATCAGCCTCTGCCCAGTGAACGCCCCATGCTTGGCTGAATTAAGGGCTTGGGACAAGCGCTCCGATCGACGCGTCCAAGCAGGGGCCAATTGGCCAACCTTGATTCCCGCCCGCGCGCTCAAAAGCCGCTATCAGCCTTATCCATTGGGTGACCTCCGGTTCATTTTCTCATATACCCAGGGCCGTCAGTGGGTCAGAATCATTGCTTAGAAGGCTTAAGTGATGCCTGGGTTTTGCCTTCAACCCGTGATGTGATGGATGCCCATGAGCAACCCGATGAGGCCAACGTCTTATCTTACAATCGCCCGCCGCTCTGGCGTGGCCTTGGCGGCGGTATGTGCGCTTTTTGCAGGGCCGGCAGTTGCGGCCTCCAAGACCTTGGGTTTTGTCATCACCACATGGAATACGGGTCTCTATGAATCCAAATTCATCGATGAGTGCCCGCAAGGCTTTAACATCGGCTATGACGAAATATGGTGGCGCGGTATTTCGAAAACAGACCGTGCGCGACTGACAGAGAACGGCTTGAAAAGCCGGTTGGATCGTTACTTTAACGCAATCCGCCGTGGCCCAAACAGTGAAGACGTTTGCATGAACCCGACGGTGGTCAAAGATCCGCCGCTGCTGACGGTTGAGGGCAAAGTCTCATACGGCGTGAATCTTGACGGCAATGATGATGGAAGTGCCAACGCCAAGACCTGTCAGCATCAAAACTTTACTGGACTTGATGGAACGCCCAGTGTCGACAACCAAATGTACCGATTGTTGGGCTGCATTTACGGGTTTCGCTCGTATGGCCAGTTTGAAGTGAATGCTAACGAGAACCGCAAGTCCAACGGCAACGGCATGACACTGATTGAAGTGACCGGCGTTGATGACCCGAAGAATGATAGTGAAGTGAAGGTCTCATTCTACCGTGCGATTGATCAATACACCCTCGACGGCACCGGTAATTTTACGCCGTTTGCCAGTTATCGGATCGATGCTCCGGGCGGTAAGCCCCGCTATAGCAGCAGCGTGAAGGGCCGGATTGAGAATGGTGTGCTGATAACTGAGCCTGGTGACGTGAATTTGCCGTTCTATGGTAACTACACGTATATGAATCAGGAAATCAAAGAGATGCGCCTGAAGCTGGAGTTATCCGATGATGGTGCCAGTGCCCAGGGTATGGCGGCTGGTTACTACGGCGTAGACCAGCTCATGTTTTATATTGGCGGCTTGGGGCCGATTTCCTCAACGGCAATTTCCAACTGCCCGTCGATTTATGTCGCTGCGCATGAGCTTGCAGACGGCTATCCTGATCCAAAGACCGGAAAGTGTACGGCCCTTTCGTCCTCGTTTAATTTTAGGGCGGTGGCCGCATTCATAGTTCATCCCAAGACAGCCGAGCAAACGGCCGCGTCTGGTCGATGAGTGTGATGATTCGTTTGAGTAAATAGGATTGAAATGGCGAAGTTCAATTTTTTACGTGTCAGTATTGCTGTAGTTGCGGCTGGTCTTGTGCTCGGCAGTTGTGATCAGGCGGCCCCGCCGACGGTGGGCGCAGCCCCGACCATGCGCCTTTTGTCTGAATCGCAATATCGCAACACGATTGCTGATTTGTTTGGCGCTCATATTGCCGTCGGGGGCACGTTTGATCCCTTGATCCGTACCAATGGCCTGCTCACAGTTGGTGCAACGAACGCCCGGATCACGCCTGCAGGTTTGGAACAGCTTGATCGCATGGCGCGCTCGATTGCATCCCAGGTGGTTGCTGAGAAGAACCGCAATGTTTTGATCCCTTGCGTTCCAGCCTCACAGTCAACCGCGGATGATGCTTGTGCAACCAAGTTCTATGCCTCTGTTGGGCGTTTGCTGTATCGCCATCCGCTTTCACCAGAAGAACTCAATAGCCCTGTTGCTGTTGCTCATTCGGCTGCGACGAACTTGGGGAATTTCTACGATGGCCTGGCTTCGGGCCTTGCCGGGATGCTGGTCTCGCCGTCGTTCCTGTTCTCGATTGATACAACCGAGCCCGATCCGAACCAAACGGGCAAGACGCGCCTTGATGCCTATGCCAAGGCAACGCGCTTGAGCTTCTTTTTATGGAACTCTGCCCCCGACGATCCGTTGCTGACGGCAGCTGAAAAGGGCGAGCTCAATACCAAAAAAGGCCTGACCACGCAGGTCGAACGGATGCTGGCGTCGCCTAAACTTGAAACGGGGACGCGGGCGTTCTTCAATGACATGTTGGCGTTTGATGATTTCTCGAAGATCGAAAAAGATTCAATCATCTACCCGATCTTTAGTGCGGTCGTCGCCGAAGACGCCAAAGAACAGACACTCAAGACTATCACCGACCACCTCATTGCCCAAAAAGGTGATTACCGCGAGCTTTTCACTACACGCAAAACATTCATGAGCGGCCCCTTGGGGCGAATCTATCGCATCCCAATTGATCGCCCTGATGGCGGGTGGATGCCGTATGAGTTTCCAGAAGGCGATCCACGTGCGGGTTTAATTACCCAAATAAGTTTTGCGGCTTTGTACTCACACCCTGGGCGCAGCTCGCCCACACTGCGGGGCCGTGCGATCCGTGAGTCATTGTTGTGCCAAAAGATCCCAGACCCACCGGGCGATGTGGATTTTTCATTATTTAATGACCCGAACTCGCCCAATAAAACTGCGCGTGACCGCCTGAGTGCGCACGCGACCGCACCGGCATGCGCTGGGTGCCACAAGTTGACTGACCCTGTTGGCTTGGCGATGGAAAAAATTGATGGCGCAGGCCAACTTCGCACAACTGAATCCGGCGCGCCGATTGATACATCCGGTGATCTTGACGGCGTAAAGTTTGCCGACGCGGCGGGCTTGGGCAAAGCGATGCATGACAATGCCGCTGTGCCATCGTGCATTGTCAACCGCATGTATTCATTTGCAACGGGCCGTGTGCCTGCGCGTGAAGAAAAAGAAGTTCTCGACTTCTTTGAAAAGAACTTTGCCTCAGCTGGGTATCGTTTCCCAGAGCTGCTGCGTAAAATTGCTGTCAGTGATGCGTTGTTTGCTGTTGCCGCGCCCGAAGCGCGGTCTGCTTCAGTCCCATCTGAGAAGGATGACCAATCATGAGCGTCTTATTGCCCAGTGCGCCAAGCCGCCGCCAAGTTTTGCGGGGCACTTTAGGTGGAGCTGCCGTCGGCGTCGCACTGCCGTTTCTTGATTGCTTCTTGAATGAAAATGGCACGGCCCTGGCCGCGACAGGCGCGCCACTTCCGATCCGTTTCGGGACTTGGTATTGGGGCTTAGGTCACACGCCTGGTCATGCGATTGTGCACAAGACTCAAACCAGCGCTGGCATTGAGTTCCTTGAAGAATGCAAAGCACTCAAACCATTGGAAAAGCACATCAACTACTACGGCGGATTTAATATGCCGCTTGATGGGCGGTCAAACTATACGCACTTTACCGGCTGGGTTGCGTCGCGCACCGGCTCTGCGCCTTCGGGCAATAACGACATTCCTGCGCCAACCCTTGATTTGCTGATTGCTGATTCAATTGGTGGGAATACAAGGTTCCAAACGCTTGATGTGACCAGCGTTGGTATCCCCCGCGAAAACTATAGCGCGCGCAGTACCAATAGCCGCGCTGCTGCCGAAGCGTCGCCCGAGCAGCTCTATGCACGCGTGTTCGGCTCTGAGTTCATGGACCCGAATAAGGCTGATTTCAAACCAGATCCGCGCGTTATGGTACGCAAAAGTGTTCTTTCTGCTGTCAGCGAGCAAGGCAAGGCTTTGAATAACAAGCTTGGCACAAGCGACCGTGCCCGCCTTGACGAGTATTTTACCTCGATCAGGCAGATCGAAAATCAGCTTGATTTGCAGATGGAAAAGCCACAGCCAAATTTAGCATGTAGCATTCCGCCGTCACCCAAGCGCGATGGCTCGGAGCAGAACATGCCTCAGGGCCTTGAGGTTGATACCGTGGTTGCCAATCACCGGATGATGTCGCAAATTCTGGCGATGGCAGTTGCCTGTAACCAGACCAACATTTTTAACATGGTGTTTAGCGATAACTTCTCACATATGCGCCGCCCCGGTCAGACCTATACCCACCATCTTCTGACGCACGAAGAAACCCCCGACAAGGTGCTGGGCTATCAGCCGGTTGCCTTCTCGTTCAATTGCCGGACGATGGATTCATTCGCGACGTTCATTGAAACATTTGCCAACATTCGCGAAGGCGATGGTACATTATTAGATAACGCGCTGATCTTTGCTGCCACGGAAACCAACTACGCCCGTGTTCACTCGATTGACGGTGTGCCTGTCTTCACGGCAGGCCGTGCCGGCGGACGCATCAAAACCGGCATGCATGTGGTTGGAAATGGCGATCCCATCACCCGCGTGGGGCTGACTGCCATGCAAGTCATGGGTCTCCCGCTTGATAAATGGGGCACCAAATCGTTGCAAACCTCGAAGACGATCACTGAGGTTGTGGCGTAAGTTTTATCAGCGGCGTTTCATTTAACGGAGTTACGAGATTATGCGTAGCCTTCGGACGGCCGCACTTGCGGTTTGTACCCTGTTTGCCGTCACACCACAGGCAAGCGCGCTTGAGAAGTTGCCCCCCGGTGTGGGTGGCAAACAATTGGGCAACGGCTGGCAGTTTGCCGATACTCAGGGCATGACTTTTTACACATTTGACCGTGACGAAGGTGCCCCTGGTAAGTCAACGTGTAACAAAGAGTGCGCGGTCACGTGGCCACCCTTTACGGCACCCGCTGATGCAAAGCCGCAACCCGACTGGACCATCATTACGCGCGATGATGGCACTGCCCAGTGGGCCTATAAGGGCAAGCCAATTTATAAATACGCTGCGGATGCTTTTCCGGGCGCGACCTTTGGCGATGGTGTTGGCACGGTTTGGCGCGTGGCGTTTGAGCAAATTCCCACCCCTGGCGAGATCAAGATCGGCCCTTCGGTCTTAGGTCAAGTTTTGGCCGATGCGCGTGGCCTTACACTTTACGCGCTTGATGCTGACCGTGCCGGTCAGAAGCCAGGCTGTGTTGACGCCTGCCTGAAAACGTGGACTCCTATTGTTGCCCCCGCGCTGGCCAATAGCTTTGATGATTGGTCGATTGTTGTGCGCGAAAATGGTTTGCGCCAATGGGCCTTCAAGGGAAAGACCCTTTATCGGCATGTTGCTGACGTTGCCGTCGGCGAGTTGACTGGCAGCACCATCAAAGGCTGGCAAGCCGTTGTGCTTGAGCCAGCGCCGCCATTGCCGCCGTGGGCCACAATTCAATCTTCAGATGCCGGTGAACTCATTTCCAACGAGAAGGGCCTGACGGTTTATGCGCGCGAATACAATCCGCGCAATCGACGCCTGATGGCAACGCAGCGCCAGGGATGCACGGGCGAGTGCCTTGACCCCGAGTGGGTCGCTTTCGTTGCCGCACCCGATGCAAAGCCCTTGGGCAGCTGGTCCTTGGTTGATATGCCCGACGGCGCCAAACAATGGTCTTACAAGGGCCAAAAGCTGTTTACGAACCTTCAAGACACCAAGCCCGGTGACTTTAAAGGCATTCGCTTTGGCGGCGACCGGTCATGGAACGCCATCATGCGCTCAGGTCAGCCGATGCAGGGCGTGACTGTTGGCGGTTAAATCGGCTTCTCCCCGCTGGCGAAGTTAGGCGGCTTCGAGATCGTGCCAATCACAATCGCACCAAAGATCAACGCTCCGGCAGCGAAATAAAGCGTCTGCACATAGCTTTGGAAGTGGTCATAGGCCAATCCGGTCAGGAATGGCCCAATCGCAGCACCCAGATAGAACGAGGTGAGCTGAAAGCCATAAAGCTTGCCATAGGCTTTCATTCCAAAGCAGCGGCTGGTGAGGAAGGCGACAAGGTCAACTTCTGCGGCAGCAGCCAACCCAAGTGTAATGACACTGATAATGGCAACCCAGGTGGGGGTTCCTTCAATCGAGAGAAGTAAACAGCCCGCCGCAGCCGCACCAAGCACAATCCGGGTGACCAAGGGGGCTGAAACCCGGTCGAGCAAAAATCCAATAACAATGCGCCCGACCAGAACTGCGATCCCCATGACCCCGGCAACTTGGGCGGCATCTTGCTGACTTAACCCACGATCAATGAGAAGTGGGACGAGGTTGATAATAAGGCCTGCCACAACGCCAGATACAAAAAAGAAGCCGATGGCAATTTTCCAAAATGTTACGGTGCGCACACCCTCGGCCAATTCCAAACCAAGCGTGCTGGAGTGCGAGGTGGTGGTCTTGGCGGCGGTGTCAACCTCGCGGTCTTTAAAGAAAATGGCAATGAGGGGAACAGAAACCAGCAGAATGAATGCGCCAAGGCCGAGGTAGCCGCTCTGCCAGCCTGAATTTTTGATCAGGTTAGAGGTGATGACGGGCGCAAAGATGCTAGCGACCCCTGAGCCGGCAAGCGTTAAACCCAACGCTATACCCCGACCGTGATCAAACCACATATTGGTTGCGCGCGTCCAAACCACTGGCGTTGTGCCAGCGCCGATGAATGCGATGAGCAACCAGGCTGCATAAAACGCCGCGATATTGTTGCCAATTTGGGTTAACGCAAAATAGCCAAGGCTCATGCCCGCCATCGACCATAGCCCAACACGCCGGGCCCCGAAGCGATCAATCACCGAACCGATAATCGGTGCTGAAATTGCCGTCCCGATAATCATGAAACTTGCAGCAATTGAAACTTGTCCGCGCGTCCAGCCGAATGCAGCCACCAAGGGAACCACAAATACGCCAAACGTATAGAACGCAATGCCACTTAAGCCCGACCCATTGCCCATGCTTGACGCAAAAAGTGTGCGCCATCCATGCCGGAACTCGTCTAAGATATTTTTATTCATATCTACTCCCCCTTGTGGCTTGGTTTGGTCGTGCAGGTTTGCCTCGGCGCGAGCGTGCGCATTGGCTTAAGGTTATGACAGCGCTACTTTGCAGCTAGGCCAGTCCCCTCAGTCCCCATCTCTCGGTGCCAGCATGGCATATCTCAGGGTTGCTTGAACCTTAAAATCTGCCGTGGTGGTCAATGGTCGGTCTGTTGTGCCCGACGTGTGGGTGATGCCTTGCATCTTGTGAATGAATCGACCAAATTTATAACCACAGTGCATTGTTTCCTGGGGAGTCACGACATGGATGAAAAACATATCTCGCGCCGGACTATTTTGAATCACAGCCTGAAATTGCCGGTTTTGGGGGCCGTGGCGTGGGGCTTAAGTGCCTGTGATCAGGGCGAGAAAAAAACAGCATGTGCGGGGCCGAACAATCTCACATTCTCTGAGAACAGCCTGCGCCAAGCCAGTCACTATGCTGAAGAAGC
>JANLSL010000305.1:0-2382 GCA_031362385.1 Alphaproteobacteria bacterium
TCATGGCTGATGGCGGCCAGCATTTGAGTGCGGTCTTGGATGAAGCGCTTCAGGCGTGTTTGCATGGTGTTAAACGCGCGGGCCGCACGGCGCACCTCGCCCGGGCCTTTTTCATCCAAGGGGTCGGCATTGACATCAACGCCTAACCGCTCGGCCGCACCGGCAAACAGCGCCAATGGTTTGGTGGCGCGGTCAACACCCCACAACGCCACTACTGCGATAATCAATGACAATATACTGAGAAAGATGATGGGTTGGCTGCGCGACGGGCGGTCGTTGACGGCCAATGATACCCGAGCATTGAACCATGCCATATCAGCCACGCGCACCGAAACGCGAATGACCGCTTCAGGGCCGGGAATGGGCGGCGGTGGGCGGCGAATAAAGCGTTCCAGGCGTTGCTCGCGCCGGTCTTGTGGGCTGAGGCGCGCATCAGGCGGTGCTGTGGGCGGCGCTTCGTCACGCATATGCTGCTCGATTTCCTCATCGGTCGGAAATGCTTCCGCAGGGTCAGTGCCACGGTCGATGCGGCTATCGACATTGATCTCGGTGCGGTTCGGGAACTCTTGCTGCAAGCGGCGCTGCACAACCTTGCTTGAAAACTGGTCATCAGATTGCTGCACGATGGGCCGACGTGTCACCGCCATGGCCATGGCGGGTGAGTTCAAGCGGCGGATAATCAGCAGCCGGTCTTGCGGGGCGGCGCGCTCGATCAGACGGCGGATGGCGATGATTTGGTCAGCCGCTTGGCTTGCGGCAGCAGCAATAGCGGCTTCCTCACGAAAGGCGAAATAGAACACCAAGGATGCCGTATTCAACACAATCACGATCAACATGATGACCGCAATGATGAAGGTGGCCAAATTATCAATGCGCAGGCGCTGCACCCAACGGGGTGGCTCGGGGCGTGGCGTCGTCGTGGCGTCTGGCAAAACAGTCTCAGCCACGGATCACCTCGGGGGTAAACATATACCCACCACCGCGCACAGTTTTAATCAGCAACGGCGTTTTGTTGTCGGGCTCGATCTTTTTACGAAGGCGGCCCACCTGCACATCAATGGCGCGGTCGAACGGAATGGCGGCCCGGCCGCGCGCCATATCCAACAACTGATCACGGTTCAGCACACGCCGGGGGTGTTCAACAAACGCCACCAGCAATTCGTACTCGCCCGCCGTCAGCAAAATGTCCTCGCCTTTTTTGCGCAAGGTGCGGGTGGCGGTTTCAAGCTCAAAGTCTTCAAAGCGCACAATCTCACCAGCCGCTTCGGTGATGGGCACCACCGGCACCAACGGCTGAACCGACGTGCGGCGCAATACGGCTTTAATCCGCGCAGCCAGTTCGCGCGGGTTGAACGGCTTGGCGATGTAATCGTCGGCGCCAACCTCAAGACCAATAATCCGGTCGACATCTTCGCCCATGGCGGTGAGCATGATGATGGGAATGTCAGAGTCGGCGCGCACCTGGCGGCACAGCGTCAGGCCATCGTCACCGGGCATCATCAAATCCAGCACGATCAGATCGATGTTCCAATCCTTCAGCGCCTGATTCATGTCGCGACCATCCTTGGCGGTGGTGACACGAAACTCGTGTTTGCTGAGAAAGCGGCTCAACAGATCGCGAATCTCGGCGTCGTCGTCGACAATCAGAACGTGGGGTTTGGGAGTCTCTGTGGCGGTGTTCATAAGCAGCAATTTATCCCTGAAAATCAGGAACTTCCACGATTTCCGGCAACTAGGTGTAACCAGGGGCCCCTAGGTTACACCCGGTTACACTTATTCCAGGGGGGCGACATATGGCAGTTACACGCCAGGATCATAAATCGTCTCCAGAAGCCGACCACAACCGGGCGGCACACAAACGGAGAAACGACAATGGAAAGCATCTTTTTAAACACAATCATCAGCTTGATGGGCCTGAGCACTGCATGGATGGGCATCAGCTCAATTTTCTCGAAATAAGCTGGTTCCACACCCTATACTCTTTCATCACACGCTGGAGCATCCCCCCATGACCCTTCGTACGCGCTTGATCTTCGCAACCCCACTTGCTGCGGTTATTGGCCTCGGCCTTATCATCCCCACCGCCTTTGCTCAGTCACCTGGCATGGGTGGCCCGATGGGTGGCCCGATGGGTGGCGGGCAGCGGATGGACAAAATGGCCGAGCGCATGAAAGAAGGCTGTGCGCGCATGGAAGCACGACTGGAGAATATGGATAAAAAGCTTAAACCTGACCAGTTGCGCGACATTGTCGCCGGGCAGCTTGCCCAAAGCGGCAATTCCAACATTAAAGTCGGCAAAGTTCAGCCCAAGGGCGAAGGCGTTGTGACGGTCGAGATCGTCACCACCACGGGCTCGCTGGTCAACACCCGCGAGTTCTCGAC
>JANLSL010000368.1:0-3342 GCA_031362385.1 Alphaproteobacteria bacterium
ATTGCCCAAGCCGTCGAGAACGCGGCCCAACAATTCCTTGCCCACGGGCACGTCAACGATGGTGCCGGTACGCTTAACGGTGTCGCCTTCGCGGATGCCAGAGTCATCGCCGAAGATCACCGCGCCGACGTTGTCGGATTCGAGGTTCAGCGCCATGCCCTTCAGGCCGCCAGGGAATTCAATCATCTCGCCAGCCTGGACGTTATCCAGACCGTGGATACGGGCAATCCCGTCACCCACCGAGAGCACTTGGCCTACTTCGGCTGATTCAGCCTCGGTGCCAAAATTTGCGATTTGCTGTTTAAGAATTGCAGAAATTTCTGCGGCACGGATATCCATTATCCGACCCCTTTCATGGCAAGCTTCAGACGCTGAAGTTTGGATTTAATTGAACTATCGACCATCCGCGAACCAACCCGAACGATCAGGCCGCCAAGGATGGACGGATCGATTTTTGACGTCAGCGAAACACTACGGCCTGCTGTTTGCTTCAACGCTAACGTAATGGCCGACGTCTGGGCGTCACTGAGTTGAATGGCTGAGACCACCTCGGCTGTGACTTCGCCGCGATTCGTTGCCAGCATTTCCAGATAGGCAGCAATCATGGACGGTAACACGAACAAGCGTCGGTTAGCCGCAGCAAGACCTAAGAATTTTTGTGTCAGAGCCGACAATGTGGCTTTTTCAGCCAGCGCTTTGATGGCTTTGGATTGATCGGCGCGGGAAAACACTGGGCTTTTAATAAAGCGGCGAAAATCATCGCTATCGTCGATCATTTTCTGGAGTGATTTTAAGTCGCCAGCGACAGTATCGAGGGCCTTTTGCTCATCGGCCAGGCCATAGAGCGCAGTTGCATAACGCACCGCTAAACCGCCTGATCTGTCTGCTTGCCCCGCCACTTCGCCTGCGTCCTTTAGCCCGTCTTGTCTGCCCGCCGGAACCCTTAAGGTTCAGGAGCAGTTTTGCGCTGCCCCATAGCGGTTAACTTATTGATTCTTTTGGCGATTTTCGTGCTGGGGTGACCCACTCGGCCATCGACGGCGGGTTGGTAGCATACCCCCTATGGCGTTGCAACAGATGGCAGGGGTTTAGACTGCCAGTTCGGCCTCAAACCCACGCAGGGCCAAAACCACATGGCGCGGCACTGGTTTGGCCCCAGCCGAATAATAGGCGATCTGCCGCCGACTGATCTCGAAGGCGGCGGCGGCGGCATCGAAACTCAAGCCCAGGCGCTTTAAATATGAGCGAAAGTCGTTGGCCGTCATATTTTGCTGGCGGGCGAGGGCGGCAATGGCATCGGCCGAGATGTCCAAATCAAGCTCTGGCCAGCCCACGGCAACACCACCATCGAGAATTTGCAACTGTTTGAAGGCGCTCCAGTTCTCACGCAAGGGGCCATAGGCGATAAAGCGCAAAATATGAGGGGCAAGATCCACGTCGCATTTGCGCCCCCCGCGCCAAACCGCCTCGATTTTGTAAAGCCCGCGCGGGCGGACGGATTGCAGCACCGGCAAATCAGCAGACTCAGCCGCGCGCGTTGAGCGCGTCCCAAGTCGCGCGAAGGAGGGCGCGGTTTTCAGTGCGCGACGCCCAGGCAAGCGCTTCGCGGAGGGCCTTGGACTCGGTTTTACCGGCGAGGACTTTAAGAGTTTCGATGCTGACATTAACGTTGGTTCCGGGTCCGAAAATTTTGAAATGTGGCGGCGCATGATCTCCAGCGTAGATTTGAATCTTACTTTTGGAGAGCACGGCGACCGTTGGCATGACCCATACAATAGTGCACGCTGTGCATGGCGTCAATGCACAGCGTGCACCCCTATGGCGTTGCAACAGACAGCCAGATCGAATCTCAGCTGTCAGGCTGCTCCGACAGGCTCAGACGGTGGGCTTTGCGCCCGCCCGGAACCAATTCGAGTGCGGGATGCTGACCAGACAGGAACAGCTTGGCCATATCGACACTGCGCCGGGCCAGGCCTTTGGCCCCTTCTTTGAGCTCACTGCTTTGCTCGACGTAGCGGATGTTATTTTCCATGTCCTCGGCTGACCAGCCACGCGAGTGGGCGATAAACGGGTGCTGGGGAAATTGGCAGCCGATTTCGGCAAAAAACGTCAACATTTGGCCCGCCACACCCTGAACATTGTCCTGACCGCCCGTAATGATGAACGCCGCGACCTTGTTCTTCATCAATACCCGAGCGGCAATGGTTTCTTGGTTCTGGATGCAATTGCAGCGCTCGACCATCTTGTAATAAAGCGAGCTGGCGTTTCCCCAACGGATGGGAGTGGCAACCAAAATCACATCGGCCCAATGCACGAAGGCTTCGTATACTTGGTCCATTTGGTCGCTACGATCCATTTGAGTAATGGAGCAGGGCCACGTGCACGCGCGTGCGCTTTTTGAATAAAAGCCTTCGCAATGCCGGAAGGTCAGTTCATCAAGCCGGATCAGTTTCGTTTCGCAGCCTAGCGTGGTGTTTGCCTCTTCGAGCGATATTTCTAAAAGACGTTCAGATGTGCTGGCGCGGGGATAGGCACGATTCATCACTGTCGTAGACACACCGACAACACGCACAGGCCCCGGTGCGCGTTCACTCGCCCGGGCCAGCGGGTGGGGGGTATGCTTTTTGCGGGTTCGCGCAGATGCTGAATTGAGATCAACAAAGGCACGCCCATTTTCAATCTTGGTTGCAAACGCAGGCACTGCGTCTTCTTCATAGCCGGGTTCACCTTTGCCTGTGGCGCGATGGAACCGCCATTGATGCCAGGGGCACACAACATAGTCGCCCTCAAGTGTGCCCTCCCCTAACGGTCCGCCGACGTGATTACAGGCCCCGGAAATGACCGCGAGCGCGCCCTCGCGCCATGAAACGGCCAAGCGCGTTTTGCCAACAACAATTTCTTGAAGCGATTTTTGACGAAGCGTGTCGAGATCACCGAGATCATGCCACTCTTGGGTTGTCATCGATTCAAGCTGCCTTTTTATGCATGGTCGATTCGATATTAAGAGCGCGTGCTAAAAGAAACTATAGGGATCCACATCAATCTGCACCCGCACGGCTGAGGGGACCTTCACCCGCGCCAACCACTCGCGCACCAAGGGTTGCTGTTTCATGTCGCGGCGGGTTTTGAGCAGCAACCGATAACGATGCCGCCCCCGCAGCAGCGCCATGAAAGCTGGGGCGGGGCCTAACACCTCGACGCCCTCACCCTGAGGTGCGGCATTGGCCAACCATTCCCCAACAGCTTTGACCTGAATCTCATCTGGGCCCGACAATATAAGAGCGGTCAATCGGCCAAAGGGCGGCATGGTCAGCATGCGCCGCGCCTCAGATTCTTGTTCAT
>JANLSL010000045.1:0-4739 GCA_031362385.1 Alphaproteobacteria bacterium
ATCGCCCTGTTAGTATGCCAAAATGTATCATATGCACAATGAGACATCACACACCCCCCCTCGGACTAAATAGTTAGACAAACCCAAGCTTCACGGAGTCGCCCATGAGCCCTCAGGTTTTCCAAACATTCGCGCGCTACAATTCCTGGATGAACGATAATATTTATTCTGGATGCGCTAAAATTTCCGACGATCAGCGCAAAAAAGATATGGGCGCGTTCTTTAAATCGATCCACGGCACGCTCAACCATTTATACGTCGGTGACATATTCTGGATGGCGCGCTTCACGGGCAAAGCGCTGCCGAAATACAAGATCGATGCCATCGTCCACGAGGATTTTGATGCGCTGTGGGCCGCGCGGCGTGCGCTGGATCAAGACATCACGACCTTCGCGGCTCAGTTAACGGAAGACTGGCTGGCCAAGCCCTTCACCTTCAAAAGCGTGACGTATAACCGCGAGATCAGCAATGTCACGATGCTGTTCGTGATGCAGCTGTTCAATCACCAGACCCATCATCGCGGGCAAGTGACAACCTTGATGAAGCAATGCGGCATCGATCCGGGGCCGACCGACTTGCCGGCCATGCCCACCGCTGCTTAAATGAAGTTCAGTGGAGCATGACCAGTAATGGAAACTTTCGCGCACTTTGTGGCCGCAGCCTCTGAGGTCACTTTTGGCCCAGTGACGGTGGCCCTGATTCTGGGCACTGGTCTTTATTTAACCATTGGATTGCGCTTTCTGACATTGCGACGATTGGGGGCTGGCCTGGCCCTGATGGTCGACCGCCGCCTTGTCGCACAAAAAGGTGCTGCCGGTGAATACTCACCACGCGATGGCTTGATGACTGCGCTGGCGGGCATGGTGGGCATCGGCAAAATTGTCGGCGTGGCCACCGCAATTCACTTAGGCGGCCCCGGCGCATTATTTTGGATGTGGGTCACGGCGTTGGTCGGCATGGCCACACGCTATGCCGAAGCCTACTTGGCCGTGACTTACCGTGAAGTCAGCCCCAACGGCACAACATTGGCGGGGCCGATGTATTACATCAAACACGGACTGGGCCCAAAGTGGGTGTGGTTAGGCGGCATGTATGCGGCGTTCACATGCATCCAGGCTTTTGGACCAAGCGCGCAATCCAACACCATCGCTGATGTGTTGAACGCCAGGTTGGGCGTGTCGGTATGGATGACAGAAATATTTCTCACCGCTTCAATCTTGGCGGTGTTGATTGGCGGCGCAAAACGGCTGGCCAAAGCCGCCAATACAATTGTGCCGCTCATGGTCGGTGTTTATTTGTTGGCAGGAGTGGTGGTGTTGGTGATGAATGCGGGGCGCGTACCTGCCGCATTTGCTGAAATCATCAGCAGTGCTTTCACCGGCACCGCAGCTGTGGGTGGTTTTGCAGGTGCTGCCCTGGCCGAAGCAATTCGGTTTGGCGTCGCACGTGGTATTTTTGCGAATGAAGCAGGCCTTGGCAGTGCCGCTGTTGCCCATGGCACTGCGCAAAGCAACGATGCCGTGCAGCAAGGCATGCTGGGTGCCGTCGGGGTTTTTGTAGATACCATTATTGTCTGCTCGATTACCGGTTTGGTTATTGTGGTCACGGGCGCGTGGCACTCGGGCGAAACCGGAACGGCATTGGCCGTCATGGCATTTGATGCTGCTATTCCAGGCTTAGGTGGCCCGGTGGTGGCATTTGGTGTAGTGTTGTTCGGCTACACCACACTATTAGCCTGGGGCCTGTATGGCAGCCGCGCAGCAGCGTATTTATTCGGCGAACGCGCACTGGGACCAGCACGATTCATTTACTCACTCTCGGTTCCGTTGGGCGCTGTACTCACGCTTGAAACGGCGTGGCAGTTTGTTGATCTCACATTGGGATTGATGGCCGCCCCCAATTTGATTGCGCTGATATTGTTGGGCCCAAAAGTATTTAAGGGAACGGCGGCGCACTTTGCCAAAGAGCAAACACAATGACGACTGACCTGATTAAAGCGCTGGCGAGTTACAACACCTGGGCCAACGAACAAACACGGCTTGAGTGTGCCAAGCTGAGTGATGAACAGGTCCAGAAAAATGTTGGCGCATTTTTTGGCTCAATTCATGGCACGCTGAATCATGTCATGGTTGCCGACCACATATGGATGGCACGCTTTAAGGATGAGCCTGCATTCACGGCACCACTTGATGCCATTTTATGCGAAACGCCAGATGCTTTTTGGAATGCACGCCAGAAGCTCGATGCGCAGATTGAAACATTCGCCGCACGCGTCACTGCTGATTGGTTGGCCGGGGCGCTGACCTTTGGGCGAGTCAGCTCGCCCGTCCAACGCACCCGGCCGCGCTGGGCGCTCGTGGTGCATATGTTCAATCACGCCACGTATCACCGCGGCCAAGTTACAACCCTGATGAAGCAAATGGGCTTCGACCCAGCTGAAACCGATTTTCCTGCTGCACCTTTTTTTGGAACGCCTTAACGGCTGGTCTGCACATACCGCGCCACTTCTTCGGCCAATAATTTCCCCATTCGTGGGTCTGCGTTGGCCGGAACCCACATCGCCCAGGTGCCGGTATATTGGTTTTGCACAGCGCGGTCATCGGACGGCGCGCCAAGGTTTGCGTCATAGCCTAAGTGACCGTAGGCGGGCACATCAAAACCGAGCGAGGGGTCCACATCCGTGCGCGCCCGATCAAGTGGAGTTTGACGTGGCGGCGGATAAGGTCTGCCATCTTTGCAGCCACCCATGGTGAAACAGCAGGCTTGCGTAAGCTCACCAACCTTGCACTCTTTTTCAACCCAAATACCCCAATGATCAGCAAAAGGTTTGCCATGCGTGGGATACAGGGCAAAATTGCCTTTCTTGGCATAGGCCCACGTTTTCCAGCCGATCTCTTTGGCGATTTGGTTGGGCACTTCCACTAAATCCAACGCTGAGTGAATCACAATTTGCGAGAACACGACAACAATGTGCTTCGCCCCCTGGTTTTTCAACAACGCCAGCGCATCCCAATATCTGTATTGATGATCACCACCCGGAAGCTGCTTGTTGCTTTCGTACATCCAGGCATTGCCCAAATCTTCGCCGCGCATATCGCGGGTGCGTTCGACATTCGAGATCACGCGGCCACCCACTTTGATAGCGGGGTTTGGCTCGCGCAGGCCCATCCAACTGCCAACGATATTCGCTGGTTTCATGGTCGGATAGCGTTGCAACAGTTCGGCCTTAATACGCGCATCCAGCAATAGTGTGTCGTCGATCTTAGGATCAAAGGCTTCGTTGCCTTCGCGCGTTGCGTGGTTGATGAACATCACCGCTGTATCGGCAGGCGTGACACTTTTATTGAATGACTTCACAACGCCATCGACCATCATGTCGGTGAGGAGATGATTTTGGATGACTGGATTGGGGCGACCTATCAGTTTGACCTTGGGGTCGGTACGCGGCTCACCCCATGAGCGGGTCCAGCCAGGTGGATCATTGGGGTAGCTTTGGGCCATGAGGTCGGAGATATCGTTAATCCAGCGCACCTGAACATCGCTGCCATGTTTGGTGTTCCAATCGGCGACCATACGGCGCGTCATAGTGACAACATCGAAGGATTTCCAGAAACGCACACCACCCACAGTCATGTCGATCATGACCAGTTCATCAGCACCCTGTTTCAGCAGCCGTTCGCCGGGGCCATCGATGTTGTAGCGCTGCGGGTCGCAGCCTTTCCATGGGCCGCCGTCTTTGGCACTGCCGCAATAGGTCAGCTCTACGCCGCCGGGCACTTTGGGATCAAACATATAGCGTGGCCAGGGGAGGAATTTTGTTTGCTCCTGTGCGCCAATCCATTGCGCACGATCAGCAACAAAGCGAACGCCTAACTTGCGCTCGGCTTTTTTGAGTTCGCGCGCCATGTCGGCGAACTGTTGATCAGTGAAACCAGGAGCGGGGTCTTTGCCACCCATGCGTTCCGATGCGAACGCATATTTTTTCAGTTGTGTAGAGGCATTTGCATAAGATTGATCATCGGCCCCCTTCACCACCGTCGGCCAAGCCTCAGCGTTCCAAATGACATTTTTGAAAATGGGATTGTGCTGGTCATATTCAAAGAATTGCAGCGTATTATCCCACTGCGCAGAAACCCCCTGCTCCTCGCCGCCGCCGTGCACAACAAAAATCACACCGATGGTGCGTTGCTTCTCAGGTGTTGCAACTTCTGATTCGATTGGACGGCCTGCGCAAGCAGTCAACAGGGCTATCGCGATGTAGCTTAGCGTTCGCAGTGCAGTGGTCATCGTCGCCCTCATTTTCCCGCCATCTTCATCGCCTGATTTAGGCGCCTGATCCATGGTCCATGGCGGTTTGGCCGATGCTCGGTCAGCGAAAGCTATCCCAAACCGCAGCTTGCGCAGCTTATGCCCCAATGAAAGTATTGCCCTCATTCATTCGGGGAGACTGCCATGATCCAGCCGTGGACCGCCACCTGTGTCCAAGTTTATACGCACTGTGTGAACAGCACTACCAACCGCGCCGATGCGATGGCATTGGTGAATAAAAGCATCGACCGCTGGCTGCAGTTACTGAAAGCAGGTGCACGTATGAGCGGTGGCGGGAAGCAATTATTTCTTTTCCCCGAATTTGCACTCACCGGCTTTCCGCTTCACGAAACAGCTGCCGAGTGGATCGATAAAGCCTGCATTGAAATTCCAGGCCCCGTCACGGAGCGCTTTCAAAAAGCAGCGCAAGA
>JANLSL010000381.1:0-2043 GCA_031362385.1 Alphaproteobacteria bacterium
TTATCGAAGGTCACGCCGCTGATGAGGAAACCAGCAATAGAACCGGTACCGGTGGCAACGGCTGTGGTCGAGCAGTTGGTCAACAGCAATTGAGTTGTTGTTGGAACAATGGTGCAAATGATCGACGCGGCGTTACCAGCAAGAGTGATTGAGCCAGTCGAAGCAATCGTTCCGACAAACGACTTGATATCGCTTGATGTTGTCGTAACGCCAGCCGTATTAAACAGGGCACCAGTGACAGCAATTGTGGCACTAAATGACGAGCCGCCAGCGGTCGACAGGTTCTGGTTAAAACGATAAGCCAAGCCGATTGGGCCGAGTGTACGCGAGGTGGCAGGCGAGCTGCCGAAGATTTGGGCTGAGACGCCGAGTGTGTTTGTCGACGCACCGGTCAAATCGCCCTTCAGGGCAAATGCGCCTGCATTTGCAACCGAGGTAAGTGCGGTCGACGCCAACAATGCGCCGCCGACGAGGTAGAGATTTTCACGCTTCATTTAGGGATCCCCTTAGGATTAATGACAGATATCTGGTTTCACTTATGCATCTACGGACGTGCAAATGCATTGCGCCCGTCAGCGCAGCTGCATAAAAGCTTATTCATTAGGCTAAGTCAAGCGCGAGAATGGCTGCTGTTGCGGCCCCGCAACACTCGAATTCTTTATAATTTATATACGTTTAGCTGCTTTAATTGAACCATAGTTGGTTACACCCCGCCAACCAGCCGCTCCTATAGTGATAAAATTCAAGCCTCGCTGCTTTGGTGCCATCGAATAAGCCGCGCACTGGGATACCACGGACTTAAGGGGCCTTCTTTAAACCAATACCACAACCTCGCTTTGCCATTGGGGACGACCACCGCGCTAGGAACTCCCAACGCTGCCGCGAGGTGGGCCACGGTATTGCTGACGGTGACGACCTGATCCATGGCGCATATCTGTGCTGCGACCATTTCGATATCGGTGGTGAGGTCAATCTCGGGGACGTTATGAATTGGCCGCCCCAGCAGATTACTTAAATGCGCGCGCTCGGCCTCAACTTCGGCGCGCGGGCCATATTGCAAATTGACCAGTTTTGTATTCTCAATCTGCAACTGGTTTTCCCAAAAATGAAGTGGGGGCGTTTTTTGTTCGCCAACATGGGGTGCAAAACTACGCCATGAGAACCCAATGAGCTTTTCGTTGCTGGATTTTAGAGTGCCCCAAACCCCGCGCGCTACGCGCAACTTGGCTGGGTCGCAGATGAGAAACGATGATCTATTGGGAAACGCTGAAAAAGTACGCCGACGCCACCGCCCCAGATCTATAATTGAAGTCTGAAAATCGAACTGTCGGTCAGGCACACTCACCATGATTTTGTCGAGCGCAGTAACTTCGACGTTTGGAAAAGAACGCTGAAAAAGAGTCACCAACTTTTCGGAGCATCCGAACGTACATGCCCCGGCTTCAGCGGCAATCTCTGGAATAATGCTCGAAAATAGAATTTCATCGCCAAGTCCCTGCTCGCCCCACACAAAAATACGCTTGCCGGCTAAAGGCTCGCCCGCCCATGTCGGCCAGGGCAACTCAAGACGACGAAAAACAAAGCTACCCGTTGAATGCGCGCGAACGGCATAATTATCCCACGCCTGCTTTAATTTACCTTGGGTAAATTGCACCATGGCCAGATTGACTTTCGCACTTAAAGACTCTGGGTCAGATGCGAGCGCTTGGGCGTAGGCACTTTCGGCACCACCATGATCATCGATGTGACTAAGATAGGTGCCTAGGTTCATCAAAGCCGTCGCATTCTTCGGATCAAGTGCGATGGCTTTTTGGATGGTGGTGATGGCTTGGGCGGTGCGCTTTGTGTCGGCATAGAGCTTGGCCAGAGTGATCAGGGCGTCGGTGGATGTGGGGACCAGGCGTAAGGCTTCACCCAGGGCGGCTTCAGCCAAGTCAGGCTGGGCATCTTGGGCCAAACAGCGCCCCACGTTGTAATGCCCCCGCACATCACGCGGGTGCTTGTTGGTCATCTCCTTGAATGCAGCAATGGCCCCAGCCAGGT
>JANLSL010000385.1:0-6271 GCA_031362385.1 Alphaproteobacteria bacterium
CAGCCATTCTTCCGCCGCCGGAACCCCTACGCCCTGCTTGGCCGCGTTGTACCAGCGCTCTTTGACATAAGGGTTTGCGCGCCATACTTGCAGGCCGTAGTTGGGGTTGGGCGCAGAGGGTGCGATCATCTGCTCTACCCATGTGGTGGGTACAATTTGTTTACCCTCAAACGCGCCGCCATCTTTCAGCATGATCCCCACCCGCAGCCAGTCTTCAGCGCGCGCCAGCAGCGACGCAGAAGTGCGCGGCATGCCGCCCGGTTTGTCGAGTGTCACATAGGCGTCTTTAGCACCCAACGGCTTCCAGATTTTCTCGGACAAGTAATCGGCATAGCGACGTTTGGTTGCCGCCTCAATAATCATGCCGCCCAACTGGCTGTTGGGGTTGCGGTAGTCAAACACTGTGCCGGGCGCGGCGACGGCTACTCGGCTCAGGGCCAGTCCGCGCATGAACAAGCCCATCTGAAATCGCGAATTAGGGCTCAGTACGCCACCGTCCGTCGATAAGGGTGCCAATCCAGTGGCCATATTGAGGACATTATGAATGGTGATTTTCCCGCGCGGGTCATCTTTCCACTCTGGCAAATATTTCCCGATAGGATCATCAACGCTGCCCACTAAACCATCAGCAATCGCAACGCCCATCAGTGAAGACATGACACTCTTATGCATCGAGGCAGGCTCAGTGCGACTATCGGCTGTGCCGCCCGCATAATATTTTTCGAATATCACGGCACCTTTGTGCCAAATTATCAATGAGTAGCCATCGAATTTTTGGTTGATCGCCTCAGCGGCGCTAAAATCGGGCGGGGGTTGGTCGGCCGCGGCGCGGGGCAAGGGGCGATAGTCGCCCACTACTTTTTCAAGGGCATCGCGCGTGGCAACGGCGTCAGGCAATGACACGGGCGGACCAGCCAGGGCTTGAATGGCCAACTTCGGCCACGGCCATGTGAGGGCTGCAAACCCACCTAAGCCCAAAACTATGACACACCCAATAACTGCGAATACTTTTTTCATGGTCGCTCCCCGTGGTGGCGTTGGTTTATAGCATAAAGATCGGGTGTTGCACCGTGCTTGGCGCCTTTTATACTGCGGTTCCTGTCACATTCACGCATTGCCCTCAATGTCGACCCCCACTGTTGCGATTCTGTTGTGTACACACAACGGCGAGCGCTTTCTCGCCGCGCAGTTGGACTCACTTGCGCGCCAAACGCATCTCAGCTGGGCGGTCTGGGCTTCCGACGATGGCTCGACAGATGGCACCATTGCTATGTTGGAAAAATACCGAACGAAGTGGGGGCCTGAGAAATTGCACATTCTCAATGGCCCGCGCGTAGGCTCATCAGCAAATTTCCTGTCGTTGATTTGTAATGCCGCGATACGTGCAGATTACTTCTCATATGCTGATCAAGACGATGTGTGGGACCCTGATAAACTTTCACGCGCCATCAGCAAAATAAGTACTACGCCATTCGCCACTCCAGCGCTTTATTTTTCCCGCTCTGTGTTGATTGATGAACGCGACCAAGTGTTGGGTATATCGCGTTTGTACACCCGCCCTGCGCGTTTTCAGAATGCGCTGGTTCAAAATATCGGCGGCGGCAACACCATGCTGTTCAACGCTAGCGCGCGGGATATTTTGCGCAGCGCTGGGCCAACAGTTGAGGTCGTGGTTCATGATTGGTGGACCTATATGGTCGTCACGGGGTGCGGCGGCGTGGTCGTGAACGACCCTGTTCCATCACTGCGCTATCGCCAACACGGCACCAATCAGATCGGTTCGAATTTGGGGCTTTGGGCCCGCCTCTTCAGGGCTGGGCAGCTTCTCGAGGGTCGATTCCGCACCTGGACGGATATCAATCTCAAGGCACTGCAAGCGATCGAATCCCAGCTCAGCCTTGAGAATCGTCAAGTCTTGAGCCTGTTTCGCGCGGCCCGGCAGGCCCCCGTGATCCCACGGTTGATTGGCGTGGTCAGGTCTGGCATCACCCGCCAATCTTTCATCGACAACCTCGGCCTCTATGTGGCTGCGGTCTTAAATAGGCTTTGAGCAGATGACCATTCTTGTGACCGGGGGTGCTGGCTTTATTGGTGCCAATTTTGTGATTGATTGGCTGGCGGCCGGGTCAGAGCCGGTGATTAATCTCGATAAGCTGACGTATGCGGGCAACCTTGAAAATTTAGCATCGCTGCAGGGCAACACGCGGCATGTGTTTGTACGCGGTGACATTTGTGATCAAGGCTTGGTGGAAAAATTATTAACTGAACACAAACCACGTGCGCTAATTAACTTCGCTGCTGAATCGCACGTTGATCGTTCAATTCATGCCCCGGAAGATTTTATTCAAACCAATATGGTTGGCACATTCCGGCTGTTAGAAGCTGCGCGTGCGCATTTTGGAACTTTGTCAGACGCAGATAAAGCGGCGTTCCGCTTTTTGCATGTTTCCACCGACGAAGTGTATGGGTCGCTTTCGCCCACGGATCCTGCTTTTGCTGAAACCAAACGCTATGAACCCAACAGCCCGTACTCAGCTTCAAAGGCAGCGTCTGATCATTTGGTGCGCGCCTATCACCACACCTATCACCTGCCCGTGGTGACGACGAATTGCTCAAATAACTATGGGCCCTATCAGTTCCCTGAAAAACTCATCCCGCTGATTATTCATAATGCGCTGGCGGGCAAGCCTTTGCCGATTTACGGCGACGGTCAGCAAATCCGCGATTGGCTGTATGTGGGCGATCATTGCAGCGCCATCCGCGCAGTGCTGGAGCGGGGCAGACTGGGTGAGGTTTACAACATTGGCGGCAATAACGAGCGCGCCAATCTTGATACCGTTAAAACACTGTGTGCCATTCTTGATGCTGAGAAGCCGCGCGCTGACGCCAAGAAATATGCCGACCAAATGACGTTCGTCAAAGACCGTCCGGGCCATGATCGCCGCTATGCGATTGATGCGCGCAAGATCGCCACCGAGATTGGCTGGCGGCCTGCGGAAACCCCCGACAGCGGCTTTCGCAAAACGGTGAAGTGGTGCCTGGATAACCAAGCCTGGGTGAAGAACGTCACCAGCGGCACCTATCGCGACTGGGTCGCCAAGCAATACGAATGAATGCAGTGCGATGAAAGTTTTGCTTCTGGGGGCCAATGGCCAAGTCGGGTGGGAACTGCGCCGAGCACTTGTTCCTGATCACGACGTTATCGCCTGCGGTCGCGCCGAAGCTGATTTGTCAAACCTCGATGCCTTGCGCACTGTTATTGCTCAGGCCAAAGCCGATATTATTGTGAACGCTGCGGCTTACACAGCGGTTGATAAAGCCGAGAGTGAAAAAGAACTTGCCGAGCGTATTAATCACGAAGCTGTGGCGGTGTTGGCGACGGCATCTCAGCAAAACAACACGTTGTTGATTCACTACTCTACCGACTATGTGTTCGACGGTACAAAAAATTCACCCTACTTTGAGACCGACCCCACCAACCCCATCAGTGTCTATGGTGCCACCAAATTGCGCGGCGAGCAGGCCATTCGGACCAGCGGATGTCATCATGTGATTTTTCGCACCAGTTGGGTGTATGCGGCGCGCGGCAGCAACTTTGTTAAAACCATGCTGCGGCTGGGAAAAGAGCGCGCCGAACTTTCCGTCGTGTCGGACCAAATCGGTGCTCCAACCAGTGCGGCGCTGATTGCTGACATCACGGCCCGCGCCCTCGCACTTCCTGTGTTGGCGGGGACTTATAATCTTACACCAACCGGTGAAACCAGCTGGCATGGCTTTGCCAAGTTAATCCTCAGTGAAGCTCAAAAGCTGGGGTTAGCGCTGAAGGCGGGGCCTGCCCAAGTGAGAGCGATTCCGGCCTCGGCCTATCCCACCCCGGCCAAACGTCCTGCCAATTCCCGTTTGAATACAGATAAGCTAAAAACAGCCTTAGGGGTGGCGTTACCACCTTGGGAAAACCAAGTTCGCAGCGTCGTTGCTGCGCTGGTCAATGAGAGCAAGATATAAAGCATGGCACGCAAAGGTATTATTTTGGCAGGCGGCGCAGGCACACGGCTGCATCCAGCGACACTGGCCGTTTCTAAACAGCTGTTGCCGGTTTTCGATAAGCCGATGATTTATTATCCCCTTTCAACATTGATGTTGGCGGGGATCCGCGATGTCTTGATCATCTCAACCCCGCAAGACACACCGCGCTTTGAGCAGTTGCTGGGAACCGGTGCGCAGTGGGGCATGAATTTCACCTACGCTATTCAACCCTCGCCCGATGGATTAGCGCAGGCATTTATTATTGGCGAGAAATTTATCGGAAACGATCTCTCTGCGTTGATCCTGGGCGATAACATTTACTACGGCCATCAACTCCCTGAATTGCTGGACTCAGCACACACGCGCACCTCTGGTGCGACGGTGTTTGCCTATCATGTCCATGACCCTGAGCGGTATGGTGTGGTCGAGTTTGATGCCAGTGGCAAAGCCATCAGCATTGAAGAAAAACCCAAGCAGCCAAAATCAAACTACGCTGTGACGGGGCTGTATTTTTATGATCGTGACGTGGTCAAGCTTGCCAAAGAGCTCAAGCCTTCGCCGCGCGGTGAATTGGAAATCACCGACCTCAACAAACTCTATATGCAAAAAGGCGCTTTGGCGGTTGAAATCATGGGGCGCGGTTACGCGTGGCTTGATACCGGCACACATGAGTCGTTGCTGGAAGCGGGCCAGTTCATTGCCACACTTGAACGCCGCCAAGGCTTGAAGGTGGCCTGCCCTGAAGAAATTGCTTTCCGCAATAAGTGGATCGATGCAGGTCAACTCGAGAAACTCGGGAAGGCCTTGGCCAAAAACGAGTATGGTCAGTATCTGTTGCGGCTACTCAGCGAACGGCTGTTTTAATGAAACTCACGCGTCTGCGCATTTTTGATGTGATGCTGCTGGAGCCAAAAGTATTTGGCGACGCGCGCGGCTTCTTTTTTGAGAGCTTCAATCAAAAAGTATTTGCTGAAGCGTCCGGCGTAACCGACGCGTTTGTTCAAGACAACCACTCTAAATCTGTCAAAGGGGTGCTGCGGGGCCTGCACTATCAAATCATGCAGCCGCAGGGAAAACTTGTCCGTGCGGTTGCTGGCGAAATATTTGATGTGGCGGTTGATTTGCGCAAAGGCTCGCCCACTTTTGGCCAGTGGGTGGGCGAGACGCTTTCGGCCGAGAATAAAAAGCAATTGTGGGTCCCGGTTGGTTTTGCCCACGGTTTTTTGGTCACCTCGGAAACCGCCGAAGTGCTTTATAAAACCACCGACTACTATGCCCCTGCGCACGAGCGCTGCATTGCCTGGAATGAACCATCGCTTGGCATTGCATGGCCGATGGCGGGCGCACCATCATTGTCGGCCAAAGACCAGCAGGGCAGCGCACTCAGCGCCGCCCAGGTTTTTGAGTAATGGCCACATATTCCATCTCCCCCGTCGAGATGGTGCGCAGCCCTTGGCGCAACCGTGGACTTCTCAAGCTCCTCATTCAACGCGAAATCACCGGGCGTTATCGCGGCTCGCTGCTGGGTCTCGTTTGGTCGTTCTTTCATCCGTTGTTGATGCTGGCCACCTATACGTTTGTTTTTAGCATGGTGTTTAAAGCGCGCTGGGGCGGGCAGGGCGACTCAAAGTTTGAGTTTGCCCTGGTGTTGTTCGCAGGATTGATTGTTTATTCTTTACTGGCTGAATGCCTGAGCCGCGCCCCTGGCCTAATTCTTGGCAACGTCAATTACGTCAAGAAGGTCGTGTTCCCGCTCGAGCTCTTGCCGTGGGTGGCGCTGGGCTCAGCGTTGTTTCATCTGCTTGTCAGTTTTGCGGTTTGGGTTGCAGCTTATGTGCTCATCAAAGGCGCCCCCCCGCTGACCATCTTCTTATTCCCGCTTGTATTGCTGCCCTTGATGCTGCTGACATTGGGATTGTCGTGGATTCTGGCGTCAGTTGGCGTCTATGTGCGCGATGTGGCGCAAGTTGTTGGTGTGCTGATTTCCGTGTTGATGTTTCTGACACCAATATTTTATCCGCTCGAAAGTTTGCCCACTGAATTTCAGTACTGGATCGGACTCAACCCGCTCACATCGGTGATCGGTTGGGCGCGCGATGTGCTGATGTGGGGGCGCGTTCCCCACTGGACCGACTTTGCATTTTTTACGAGCATGACATTAATTATATCTTGGCTGGGCTTTGCGTGGTTTCAGAAGACACGAAAAGGCTTTGCTGATGTCCTCTGAACAAAGATCGCCAGAAGT
>JANLSL010000416.1:0-1887 GCA_031362385.1 Alphaproteobacteria bacterium
CCATTCCAGCTGGTTGAAATCACGTCTGCGCCGCGCCAATCACCCGACGACCACATTTGCACCCACTCGGTGCCTTGAACGGCATTGATTTGCAGATCAATGCCGACGGCGGCTAAATCCTGCGCGACTTTTTGAAAAACCGCGCCCACTTCGGGTCGGCCCGCGATCAGCAGGTTGGATTTCAGTTTGAATCCTTTCGCAAAGCCCGCTTCAGAGAGCAGCGCCTTGGCTTTGGCGGGATCGTAGGGGTAGCCCGTGATGGCGGGGTTATACCCAAACACGCCCGGTGAAATGCCGTGGCTGCTGGGCTTAACGGTATCGCGCAGAATAAACTTGGCAATCGTTTCGCGGTCCACCGCATAGTTCATGGCTTGGCGCACGCGTTGATCAACCAGGGGCGAGCCCTTTTTCATATTCGACAACGCAATGGCTGTGCTGGTGGCAATAACTTTGACAATGGGTTTGAAGCCGTTGGCCTCAAGGTCTTCGAAATCTTCAAAGCCGACATCGTAGGCCATATCAATCTGGCCGGTTTTCAACGCTTGAATGCGCGCGGCTTGGTCGGGGATGATACGAAATTCAACCCGGTCGAGATGTTGTGAGGGCCGCCACGATTTAACCTGGGACGGCCCGCTTTTGGCCTCGAGCGCATAATACCCTTTATCGCGGCCCCAACTATCAACCACAAACGGGCCGGTGGCGCGCGGCTTTTGGGCAAAGCTATCGGGCCCGACTTCTTTCCACAATTTGGGCGGCACCAGCGTCAGCAAGCTGAGGCGCTTGGGTAAAATGACATCTGGGGTTTGGGTGATAAAAACCACTGTGAGATCATCAAGCGCTTTGACGCTGGCGATATTTTTAACTTCAGCCGCATAAAAAAACCGTGCCGACGCCGGCTGTTTGAGCATATCGATCATCGCCACGACCGCTGCGGCTGTGAACGGCTCGCCGTTCATGAAACTCACCCCCGGGCGCAGCTTGAACGTCCAGGTGGTGGGGGTGTCGTTGGTCCATGACGTGGCAAGGCTGGGCAGCGTCTCACCGGTGGTATCCATGAACGTCAGCGCATCGAACATGCCAGGAAACGGATGAACAGCACCTTGAATTTGCTGACCATACGGGTTGCCCATGGCCGGGGGCCAAATGCCAACCCCCACGCGCATGGTTTTAGCAAACGCCGGTGAAGCAAAAAGTGCCGCCGCCAGAAAGAGAGAGATCCCTAAGCGCATGAGGATATTGCTTACCCCTGCATCCGCGTGATGACTTCAATGGCAGCACGTTCACCTGACTCCATGGCCGACTCCATCCCCACATCCAAGCGCCGGGTATGTTCACCCGCAAAGTGCAGGCGGCCGTGGGGTTTAATCATGTCGGCGGCCCACCGCGTGACTTGACCAGGCCCGTAAGAATGGCGGCACCCTTCAACGAACATATATTGCGGCCAGGAATGCGCGCCTAGAATTTCAAGTTTGCCCTTCATCGCCGGGCGCATGCGCTCGAGCTCGGCCAGCACAAATGCGCCGCGCTCTTTGGGGGCCATTTGGTCGATCCGGTCGCCTTTTTTGCCCACACAAAATGCCGACGCCTTGGTGCGGCTGCCGTCGTAATCGATGGATTGGCGGAAGCTGGTGACAGGGCCATCAGACCACAACGAAGCATCCATTCCGTCTTGCTCCCAATAAGGGGCTTTCACCGTAAAATGAATTTGTGTGGTGTTGTTGTAGGGCATCCCCCGCACCGCTTCGGCCTGCATGCCTTGCAGGGGTGGGTTCATTGTCACGCGGTTCAAGGGCCGGAACGGAATGGCCGAAATCGCATAGTCGGCCTGATAGCTGGTGCCATCAAGGCATGTGACGGTGATGTTCTTGCTGGTCATAGAAATTTCAG
>JANLSL010000446.1:0-2138 GCA_031362385.1 Alphaproteobacteria bacterium
ATTGTCATCGAAGTTTGGCCGTTTCCATTCCGTATCGAAGCAGGCCTTTATGCAGTCATTTTAGTGGCCATCCTCCTTGGCTTTGTCGCAGGCGCACTCGCTGCTTGGATGGGGGGTGCTGAAAAGCGCAGCGCCTTACGCACCGCGCGCAAAAGAACCCGCGAATTGGAACAAAGCGTTGCCCGGCTACGGGATGACGTCGCCGTGGCCCGCGCTAAAACTGATTTGTCGTCCACACCGAAATCCTGAATTCAGAATCACCACTTCTCCCCTCGCGTGAAGTTGTGTGATACATACTTACGCACCATGGCCCTTGCATCTGACATTCGAAACCCGATTTTTTGCGCGCTCGATACGGCTGATCTTGGCCAAGCGACCTCGTGGGCGGCCAAGCTTGCCGACACGGTGGGCGGCATTAAACTTGGCCTTGAGTTTTTCAATGCTCAGGGCCCTAAGGGCGTTACCGAAGTGATGCGCGCCTCGGGGCTGCCGCTGTTTCTTGATTTGAAATTTTATGACATACCCACCACTGTGGCGGGTGCCGTGAAGTCCGTCGTGTCCCTCAAGCCGTTCATGATTAACGTCCATGCTTCAGGCGGGCGCACCATGATGGAAGCCGCAGCCAAGGCTGCGCGCGATGGGGCTGAAACGCACCTCGTCGACCGACCCCTCGTAATTGGCGTGACGGTGGTCACAAGTATGGATGACGCCGATTTGGCCGAGGTGGGCGTGAATAGCCCAGTGTTTGATCAGGTCCGTCGCCTGGCGGAACTTGCCAAAATTTCTGGGCTTGATGGCGTGGTGTGCTCGCCACATGAGGCCGCAATTTTGCGCAGCGACTTAGGGGCCAACTTCAAGCTGATCACACCTGGCGTGCGGCCAGCCTGGGCTGCTGCCAACGACCAGAAGCGGGTGATGACGCCAAGCGAAGCGCTCAAGGCGGGCTCGAGCTATGTTGTGGTGGGACGGCCCATCACGTCCGCACCCGACCAAACCGCCGCAGCCAAGCGCATCGTCATGGAATTGGCCGCGTAAATTTTGGATTGTATTTGTGTCCGTCGCAGTCAAAATTTGTGGGCTCACTGATTCAAAGGCCGTGAAAACAGCTGTTGAATCTGGGGCTGATTTTATTGGGTTTGTTTTTTACCGGCGTTCGCCCCGTTTTTTGTCGATTGAAGCCGCCGATGATTTAGGTGCGGCCGTGCCGCGCAATATTACGAGCGTCGGTCTGTTTGTTGATCCGACCGATAGCCAAATCGAGAAAACACTCAAACGTGTGCGCCTGGGGATGATCCAACTTCACGGCCAAGAAACACCAGAGCGCGTGAGCGCCCTGCGCAAAAAGTTTTCCCTCCCGGTCATGAAGGCGCTTGGTGTGGCGACGCGCAGCGATGTGCTGGCGGCGGGCAATTATCTAGAACAAGCTGATTGGATGCTGTTCGACGCCAAACCTGCACCTCAAGCGTCACGTCCTGGTGGTAATGCGCAAGCCTTTGATTGGTCTTTGATGCGCGCTTATTCCGGCAAACTCCCCTGGATGTTAGCGGGCGGGCTGACGGCCAAAAACGTTCAGGCGGCAATTGCAATGTCAGGGGCCGGGGCTGTAGATGTGTCTTCAGGTGTTGAAACGAGCCCCGGCGTCAAGAGCCCGGCAAAAATTCGCGCGTTCATAAAGGCCGTGCGGGCGTTTTCAGCATAAGCCAGCTATATCACTGAAAACAAAGGGCTTATCCGTGGCGCTCTGTGCTTGGGTTCGGCCCATGCGCGGGGTATAAGACCGCTCGTTATTTTTGCCGCAGACCATAAACCGAGCGCCCTATGGCTTTGGATCAACCGCCCAATACGTTTCGTGCTGGTGCCGACGAGAACGGCCACTTTGGCATTTTCGGTGGGCGTTACGTTGCCGAGACGCTGATGCCGCTGATTCTCGAAGTTGAGAAGGCCTACACCGCGGCCAAGGCCGATCCCAAGTTTCAAGCTGAGCTGACGTTTTTCAACACCCATTATGCTGGGCGGCCCAGCCCACTGTATTTCGCTGAACGCCTGACCGCTCATTTCGGCGGTGCCAAGATTTATTTCAAACGCGATGAGTTGAACCACACCGGCTCGCACAAAATTAATAATTGCCTCGGCCAAAT
>JANLSL010000487.1:0-2220 GCA_031362385.1 Alphaproteobacteria bacterium
AATCCGGTAGAGCTGGCGAAAGGCATGAAAGGCAGCATCAAATTTGAAATTTGGGTCAGCCAGCTCGGCCCACCGCCCCAGGGCTAGGCCGTGCTGTTCTTCCTCAGCCGCCCAGGTACGCGCGATCTCACAAAAGGCGGGGTCATCGGCAAAAACATTGCAGAGGTATTGGCCGTAATCAGCCCCGTTACGCTCCACCATAGCAGCGGCGCGCACGACATTGAGCACATCAGCGGTCACACGTAGGGGGTCAAACGTGTGCCAGGGGATATCATTGAGTGACCAGGGTTGGGCCATCGGCATGGTTGAGAATATAGACCGACGTTGAGAGGCTGCAAATGCAGCCTAGATTTTAGGTGCTGCGACCCGCAACAGCCGACATTTCCTCAGCAACTTTTAATGATAAAGCTGCTTGGTGTTTATCATCTTCTGAGGTGGCCTTATCGAGCCGGTCTTGGGCGGCAGCGCGGCGCTCATCAGCCTTGGCTTTGGTAATTTCACTAACCGGAACAGCCTCATCGACCAACACAGTCACACCAGAAGCATTCACCTCGGCAAAGCCGCCGGCGACAAAGTACTGCTGAGAAATGCTGCCCGCACGGTAAATATCAATCACGCCTGGGCGCAATGTCGACATCACCGGCGCATGCTTGGGCAGCACACCGAAGTAACCCTCAGTTCCCGGCACAACCACCATCTCCACCGGCTCGGAGAGGAGCAAGCGTTCGGGCGAGACCAGTTCAAACTGAAGTGTGTCGGCCATGGTTGAATTGCCTTGTTAAGCGAGCCTTAAAAAAACCTTACGCGGCCTCAGCGGCCATTTTCTTGGCTTTCTCGACAGCCTGTTCGATGGTCCCGACCATGTAGAACGCTTGCTCAGGCAGGTGATCGTAGTCACCTTTCACGATGCCTTTGAAGCCCTTCACGGTGTCTTCCAATTTCACGAAGACGCCCGGGTTGCCGGTGAACACTTCGGCAACGTGGAACGGCTGCGACAAGAAGCGCTGAATTTTACGCGCGCGGCTGACGGTGAGTTTATCTTCTTCTGAGAGCTCATCCATGCCCAAGATGGCGATAATGTCTTGCAATGATTTGTAGGTTTGCAACACGCGCTGCACTTCACGGGCAATATTGTAGTGATCTTCGCCCACGATGAGGGGATCGAGTGCCCGCGAGGTTGAGTCGAGCGGATCGACAGCTGGGTAAATGCCCAATTCAGAAATTGCGCGCGATAGCACAGTTGTCGCATCTAAGTGCGCGAACGAGGCTGCCGGGGCAGGGTCGGTCAAATCGTCGGCGGGCACATAAATGGCCTGCACTGAAGTGATCGAGCCCTTCTTGGTTGAGGTAATGCGCTCTTGCAGGGCACCCATGTCGGTGGCCAGCGTGGGTTGATAGCCGACCGCCGATGGAATGCGGCCCAACAAGGCCGAGACTTCAGAACCGGCTTGGGTAAAGCGGAAGATGTTGTCGACAAAGAACAACACGTCTTTTCCTTCGGCGTCGCGGAAGTATTCGGCTTGGGTCAAGCCAGACAAGGCCACGCGGGCGCGCGCACCTGGTGGCTCGTTCATTTGGCCGAACACAAGAGCGACGCGGCTGTTGTTGCCTTCGAGGTCGATAATCTTTGACTCGATGAATTCGTGATAAAGGTCGTTACCTTCGCGGGTACGCTCGCCCACGCCCGCAAACACCGAGTAACCGCCGTGTTGCTTGGCGATGTTGTTGATGAGTTCCTGAATCAAAACGGTTTTGCCAACGCCAGCGCCGCCGAACAAACCGACTTTGCCGCCCTTCACATAAGGTTCGAGCAAATCGATAACTTTAATGCCCGTCACAAAAATTTCAGCCGAGGTCGCTTGATCGGCAAATGCCGGGGCCTGACGGTGAATGGGGTAATAATCTTTAGCAACAATCGGGCCGCGGTCGTCGACCGGCTCACCCACCACGTTCATGATGCGCCCGAGCGTGCCGGGACCAACCGGCATGCTGATAGGTTTGCCAGTGTCAGTGGCCTTTTGGCCGCGGACCAAACCGTCGGTACTGTCCATGGCGATACAGCGCACGGTCGATTCACCCAAGTGCTGGGCGACTTCGAGGACCAGCCGCTTGCCTTTATTATCGATCTCAAGGGCATTCAAGATGTAGGGCAAATCGCCCTGAAATTTCACGTCCACCACGGCGCCCGTGATTTGTGAAATTGTGCCGACATTGTTCTTC
>JANLSL010000492.1:0-4827 GCA_031362385.1 Alphaproteobacteria bacterium
ATAATATCGTTGGCCTGACTGTGGGGCACGATGCAATGCACCGGCACCCAGCGTTCACCTTTGGGGCCCAGAATTGAATCGGGCGGCACAAACGGATCGGCATGAACAATGCGCGTGATCGAGGCTGGCATGGCTTTGCCGCCAGCAGCTTTGGCCAACGCGCGCGCTTTCTTGAACAACGCCGCAACACCCTCGGCGGTTTTATCTTCAATGGCCACATGCATACCGTAGGGCACATCTTTCAAATATCCGCGCCCCGCGAGTGCCACTTTAATGCCATCAACAATGCCACCGGTCTCGATCACCTTGAATAATGTGGCTAGGTCTTCTTTGAAGCTGCGTTTGGCTTCGACTGCGCGCGCACTTTGTTGGCCCGCATCAAACCCCATGGCCTCGGCGGCAATCCCCTCGCGCGAGAAACTTGAGAGTGCTTTGGCCATATCCGCAGCTGACGAAAACCCATAGGCCACGTGCTTGCGATGTTCGGTCCGGCGCATCAGGCGCAGCGTTGCCACGGCTTTGACGGCCATGGCCCCCGCATCAGCCAAGAACAACCCCATCATGTCGGGGCCGTAGTGCTTCATGAATGGCTTGCCGTTCTGGATGGCGTGCCCGCCCAGGGGCTGCACTGTGCCATCGGCCAGAATAACCGTCAGCCCAATGCATTGCTCAACCGCCGAGCCATAGAGGCCCGAACCAAAGAACACTGAATTCTGTGACAATGCACCGCCGACGACAGCGCGCAAACCCGACAGCGGGCCCCAATAGGGCGTGCGCAAATTTTTAGCCTTCAGCGCAGCATTGAGTTCAGCCCATGTGCAACCACATTCAACGGTCACATACATATCGCTCTCGTTGATCTCGATGATTTTGTCCAAGCGGCGCATATCAACGCTGACCGAGGCTGCGCGCGTATGCAAATAGCCATCGGTGTAACTCATGCCGCCGCCACGCGGCACGAGGGCCACGCCAGACCGATTGCAGAGCGCCGCCACACGACTGAGCTCATCAACCGAGCCTGGCACGACCGCCGCGAGCGGGGTTTCCAAACTACGATACGTATCTTCGGCATAGAACGTGCGGTCGTCGTCGCTCGCCTTCACGTGGTCACCACCAACGATTTGACGCAGCTGATCAATCAGCCCTTGGTGTGGCCCAAGGCTGAGGGGTGGCTTTGGCCCGCCAGCAGGGGCCGCCAGTGATTTTGTGAGTGCGTCATCGGGCATCAAAACCTCGCTTTGCTGCAAATTTGGTAAGCCAATGCCACCGAATATTCAATCAAGGGATTTGGTGTGGGCCCAGATTCTAGAGCAAGCAGCGTTAAGTTGAAATCGGGCTGCTTGCTCTCAGTTATTGTTAGGTCGCGTCGTTTTAGCGGAAAACCGGTATCCACTTTTCCGCACGACGCTCTAGCCGAACAACCCTTTGAAATTATGCGCTTCTCGGGCGGTGCGGCACATATTCGGCACCGCTGTACGAGCAAATGTTTGATTTCTCCATCACGTATGCGTTGCAGCATTGCTTGGTTTCGGCTCATATCCCCTCACCGGCCACATTGGAACCTTTTGAGAAAATCGATGAACAAAGCATCTTTAGGCGTTGCCTTTCGCTCGCTGGTATTTGGCATCTGCGCGTTCGTTTTGATTGCCCTGACCGGCATCAAGATTTTCTCATCGTTTGACGTCGCAGGGTTTATTCTGGGCGCGACCGTGTTTTGGTACCTGATCGAAACGGTAGTCATTAAAGGCTTGATCCAGAAAAAAAAGCCCGAGCGGCGCCCTTAGAGCGCGGCTGCTTTTAATTGAATCGAAGTCGCGCTCTAAAGTCTGGTTTGGTCGCGCACAAATAACGTCGCACGTGCAAGCGGGGAGACAATGAACCCGGGCGGAACAGAATTGGAGGGTGGTGTTTGGGCCCCGGCAGTCATGACGATTGCCCTCCCTCAGATTAATCCTGGCTGGGCACTCCCAGCGGATCAGCATACCCAGCACTTTGCAATCGCCATTTACGCAGCAATTCTGCATCTGCATTGATAGCCTTCATGGCCGCAGCACTGCGCGCTATGATAGCTGGGCTCAGGCTATCCATCTCTTCGCCGCGTGTATGATTGTCGCCTAATATTTTATCGATAGCTGGCTTCACGCCCGTTTCGTAAGCCCGCAAACGCCGCATCACGACTTCGGTATCAACCATTTCGCCGACATCGGGCAATAAATGAGCAAGCTTGGCAACACAGCGTATGGCCACGTTCATGCCCTGCCCGCGCGCCGGATGCATGGCATGGCAAGCATCGCCAACCAAAACTGTATTCCCGTGAACCCATTTGTGGGTGTTCAGCAATTTGACCGGATAAAAGCCGGCCAGTTCTGCATCAATGCTTTCCAGTTGTGGAGCGCGCTGAACGATGGCGGATTTTCGCATTTTGGGTGTGGCGGTTTTCCAGAACGCGATATCGGCTTTGCGGATCGGTAGCCCAATTTTCCAGCCCCCGAACGCGCGCGGGATACGCGAAATAGTGCCGTGCTCACCCATGAATGTTGTCACACGGTTAAGCGGATCATCCTCTGTGCGAGGCGCAAACAAAACCACCAGGGGGTTTTCGTAATCATGCTCGACCGCTTCGAACCCCAGCGCTTCACGCACACGCGACCCACGGCCGTCAGCACCCACAACCATGCGCGGCTTGATCAGCACCGTTTGACCAGGGGTGAAACCCTCCGGCGCTGGAAATTCTTCGGGCAGTTTGAGCGTGAGGCTGCGGATACCTTCAGGCCCAATATCGAATTCACGCGCACGTGCAGGGCGGAACAATGTGTACCGAGAATTTTGCGCGGCCAGAGTGAGAAATGTTTGCCCGATCATCTCGTGATGCAGATAAAGGTAATACGGATGTGGGACAGGCAGGCCAGTGTAATTTGAATCCAGCAGCATTTCGTTGGCGGCGCTGAGGTATTCTGCACTGTGCCGTTTCTCAGCCCCGGCATCCCAGAATGCTTGCAACGCGCCCCATTGCTCGAGAATCTCAACCACGACACACTGAAAATGATCGCCGCGCGCCGTATCCAGCGGACGCTCAGAGAATTCTACTTGTACGATGCTGTACCCCCGATCGCGCAGTGCGCATGCCAATGCTGAGCCGGCAATGCCAGCACCTACAATCAAGATATCGCACGGGAGGATTTCGGTTTTCAGGGGGTGCACTTCAGATGGCATCAATAATGAGATTGAGAACGACACCCTATCGCCAGGGCCCGCCGGGGCAAAGGGTGCACAAGATATTGATCGTCAACCTAACCCAACTCTCATATCTACGGCAAAATGCATTTATATCAATATGTTAAGGTGTCATTTCCCCCACCATGGTATGCCATGACGTATCGCTAAAGCCGAACAAATCAGCGACTTAATTTCGTTTGATTGCATTATTGCATTGGATAGAGTCGGTGCGCGTAAGGGGACGGACACAAGGTCATCCAAACCGTTAGGATCGGAAACGGACAAGTTTCGGTCGGCTCTTAACCACAGGAGGTCGGGCCACTACGGACAGAGACAGAACGAACAAAATGCGAGAAAGCGCCCCGCCATCAGCGGGGCGTTTTCATATCGGCTGTTGGCTTGTTACTCCAACGTATACGCAACCAAGTAGTCACCCAACTTTGTTTCAGCGCGCGCATTGCCACCGGCTGAAATAACCACGTACTGCTTACCACCGGCCATATAAGTGACGGGCACGGCCATGCCCGGCACTGGCAACTTCGACTGCCAGAGTTCCTGACCCGTTGCTAAATCAATCGCACGGATTTTCTCATCCATTGTCGCGGCGATAAATATGATGCCGCTGGCTGTCACAATTGGTCCACCGATATTGGGCGAGCCCCAGCCAAATGAAGCTGGGATGGTGACGCCGTATTTTTTCACCTGGCCCAACGGGATTTTCCATTTCAATTTGCCCGTGCCCATATCAATTGCTGAAAGCGTGCCCCACGGTGTGGGCGTACATGGAATACCCAAGGGCGACATGAACACTTCACCCACAACCCGGTAGGGCGTGCCCTGTAATGGACGGGTGAGGTAATCAACCCCGGGGACTTTGTCTTCTTGGTCGCGGTCAGTTTTCTCAACGAACTTCAACCGCGAGGCTAGGTTTTCAGCCTTGATCACGAGTGTGTTGGTTGTGACATCAAATGCAGCACCGCCCCAATTGCCCCCACCCAATGCAGATGGAAACAACAGTGAGCCTTTCTTGCTGGGCGGCGTATACATGCCGTCATAGCGCATGGAATCGAATTCGCGCTGGCACCACGCTTTATCAAGGGGTGTAAGGCCAAACAAATCTTCACGCTTGATCAGTTGTCCTGCAAAAGCATCAATGCCCACCGGGATCGGCTGGGTGGGAGAAGATTTATCGCCAGGCACATCCGACTGCGGCACGGCCCGCTCCTCAATGGGCCAGACAGGTGTGCCCGTGGCGCGCTCGTGGACAAAAAGCCAGCCCATTTTGGTTTGGGTAATGGCCACGTCGATCTCACGGCCATCTTTCTTGATTTTAACCAACAGCGGGTGGCCAACCAGGTCGTAATCAAACGTATCGTGATGCACGGTCTGGAATGACCAGACCACCTTGCCCGTCGTCGCTGATACAGCAACAGTGGCATCAGAGAGCGGAATATCAAATAAACGCTCACCCCCATAGTAGTCCGTCGAGGGGCTGGTGGTGGGCAGGAACACGAGGCCGCGTTCGATGTCGGCACTCATGGTCGACCAGACGTTAGCCGCACCTGTTTTGTCGCTCATCTCGGCGGGAATGGGATTGAACTCCCATTTCAG
>JANLSL010000512.1:0-2570 GCA_031362385.1 Alphaproteobacteria bacterium
ACATTCATCACCACCAACACAGCAGGCACCAGCATCAGGGGCACGCCCAAGCTTTGCGCGCGCAAAATCAGGAAGGCTTCACTAAACCGCGCCAAGGTGAATACCGCCGCCACACCCACGACGCGCCAATAGGCAGGCCCCAGGCGGCGCAGTTCGGCCATGCTGAGGGGTGCAGTGAGGTTACGCAAAGTCGCAGGCCGTGCAGGTTCTTTCACCGCAAACATCATCAGGCCCAACGATAAAAATGCCGGTATGACCGCGACCCAAAACACTGTGGTGAAATTGTTGGCGGTATAGGCCATCAACCCCATCGCCAGCAGCGGGCCGATGAAGGCCCCCGTGGTATCAAGCGATTGGCGCAACCCATAACTGGCCCCGCGCAGGTGAGCGGGTGCGATGTCGGCCACCAGCGCATCGCGCGGTGCGCCGCGAATGCCTTTGCCCACGCGGTCGATAAAGCGCGCGGCCGTCAGCCAGCCGACCGTGGCGGCCAGCGGAAACACTGGCTTGGTGAACGCGGCTAAGCCATAGCCAATCACCGCCAGAATTTTGCGTTTACCCAGCCAGTCTGATAGCGCGCCTGAGAACACTTTGGTGATCGACGCGGTGGCCTCCGCGATGCCCTCGATGATGCCCACTGTCAACGCCGAGGTGCCCAGCACCGTGACCATGTACACCGGCAACAGGGCATGAATCATCTCCGATGAAATATCCATCAGCATCGAGACAAAGCCCAAGGCCCAAATACCTGAGGGGATAGCGCGCCACGTTTGGGCTGAGGGCTTAAGCATATTCGCTCTTTTGTATGTGAACTGGGACTATAATATACCGTTCAGGAGTTACGGCTGAATTCTTTCAGCTGTCGGGGAGGGCACCATCATGGAATCACAATTCATCGCCGACTTAGGCAGCTCACGCCGTGGGGCATTGGGAAGTATCGCCAGTGTGATGCTGGCCGGTGCGGCGGCCAATGCAGCGCAACCCAAAGCCGCCAAGGGTGGTTTGGATTTCACCAACCCGCTCGACAACTTATATGCCTTTGGGAAAATCAAGTCCGGCTACGGTGAGCCACTCATCGGCGCATACCACGGCATTCATTATGCGCGCATTGGCAACCAGCGTTTGATTCCCTTGTTCGGCTATGCCGGCACGGGGGCGGCGATGGCGGAGTTTGACCCGGTTGCTGGCACGTTGAAACGCAAAAGCCGCGAGACTGCTTTTTTCACTGACTTGCGCACAGGCGAACCGCTTGAGACCTGGAAGAATCCCTTCACCGACGAAACGGTAGAAGTGTATCACTTCTATAACCCGTCACTGGCCAGCACCATTGGCACACAAATGGCCCCGATTGTGCTGGGCACAACGTCTGATGCGCCGACGTTGTTTAATGAAGGCAGCGTGTTCCCAGATGCCAACGGAAAAGTACCGTTTCAAATGCCGTTCATGCAGGTGGGTGAAGATGACATTCTGATGTCGTGGGATTACACCCACGACTATACCAACCCTGTGGACCCCAAGGGCTGGCCCAAGGCGTCGGTGGGTGCGCGTGTGTCGCCCTCGGAGCACTTCACTTATTATGTGTCCAAGCGCGAGTTGGAAGACCGCAGCTTGCCCACGGTGCGCGCGCGCGCAGGTTTTGCGCGCCAATCAAATTGGTGGCCGTGGATGCGCATGGGTGGGTCCAAATACCAAGACGGCGTGATGATCAGCCGCATGTTCAGCCACAAGGGGCTGAAGGGCACGGCTGAAGTTCACCCGAAGATTCTCAAATACCTGGAAAAACATGCGCCGCAGTATTTAGAAGCGCCCAAAGATTTCACGGTGCGCAATGATCGCATCGACGTGCAAAAAGCCTATGTGCAAGACATCCCACCCGAAGTGGCAGGCTATGAGTGGAAACAAAAGCGCAAATCTGATGTTGATAAACCGCCCACGGGGGCGGGCGCGCGGGTGTAAGGTGAGTTTGCGATGCTTCATGCTTGTAATTAAGGAACAAAATTCCATAATTGCATGAATTCAGCCTAACTCATTGAATATCATAACTTTTTCACTCCAAATCACCTATCCGCTATCATAAATGGAAAGTCTATGGAAATCAGGGACTTAAGCCTAAGCAAGCTCGGTATTATAACAATATTCCACTATTATTTCATATTTTTATGTGCTGAAATATAAATGCATTATATAGATATCTGCTCGTTTTTAAGGATATCGGCATGACTGCTCTGGCAAAGATTCTGGATGAGTTGCAGACCAGCGGTGGTTTGCAAGGTCGCGACATTGCCAACATCGCCAACGTGTCGACTGCCACCGCGTCGCGCTGGCTGCGCGGTAACGCCTCGCCGTCGCTGGAAACGCAAACACGCATCGCGCAGTTACGTTACGTGATCGACCGTTTAGCCGATTTTTATACGCCCGATGAAACGCGACTGTGGTTGTACACTCCCCATCAGCTTTTAAATGGTGCGCGCGCCATCGACCTGGTTTTTAACGACCGCACCCAAGAGGTGCTGGGCGTGATCGAACGGTTGGACGCTGGGGCCTACGCTTAAAACCACATCTCAAATGTC